>JBBSEE010000188.1:0-5943 GCA_038239995.1 Chloroflexia bacterium
AAGGTGGTGGCGGTGCCGAAGTCTATTACAATTGCGGGGCCACCATAGCGGCGGTGCGCGGCGACGGTATTGACCACGCGGTCAGCCCCCACCTCGCGGGGGTTGTCGGTGAGGATACGGATGCCGGTGCGGAGGCCCGGCTCGACCACCAGCAGCTTGCACTTGAGGTAAGCCTTGCCCATCTCGCGCAAAGAGGTGGTCACTGGTGGCACCACGCTGCTGAGTATCGCCCCATCCGCATCATCTAGGCTGATGCCGCGATGCCCCAGCAGGTTGATGAGTAGGGCGGCCCACTCGTCGGCCATCCGCCGATGCTCGGTTGCCAGCCGCCAGCTATGGGTGATTTGTTCGCCCTCGAACAGGCCGACCACCACGTTGGTGTTGCCCACATCTATGGCAAGCAGCATCAGCTAATCTCCAATAATATCGTCGCAGGGGCGGCCCAGCACGGTGTTGTCGATCAGCCGCGTGCTGCCGAAGCGCACCGCCATGCTGACCAACGCCTCTTGACAATCGTCAATCTCGCCCTCGATTTCGCGCAGGGTAGTGTTGTCCGCGATGCTGAGATATTCCACTTGGGCTAGTGGCTCCTCGTCCAGCACGCTATGCACTGCCGCCTTAATCTGGCCCGCATCGCGCACTCCATCGCCGTACAGGTCCATGGCGCGGTGCAGCGAATGATACAGCACGGTGGCCTTCTCCCGCTCTTCCTCGTTCAGGTAGGTGTTGCGGCTGCTCATCGCTAGCCCGTCTGGTTCGCGCACAATGGGGCAGACCACCACCTCGGTGGGGATGTTCAGGTCGCGCACCATCTGCTTGATGACCGATACCTGCTGGGCATCCTTCTGCCCAAAGTAGGCGCGGGTAGGCTGCACGATATTGAATAGCTTGGCGACTACCGTAGCAACCCCCCGAAAGTGGCCGGGGCGGGCCGAACCCTCCAGTGGCTGGGTGATTTCGCCCACCTCGATGAAGGTCTGAAAGCCGTCGGGGTAAATCTCCGCGGCAGGGGGAGCAAACACCGCCCCCACGCTGCAACAGCGCAACAAGCCGAGGTCACGGGCGAGGTCGCGGGGGTAAGTCTTGAAGTCTTCACTGGGGCCAAACTGGGTGGGGTTGACGAAGATGCTGACCACGTGCAGGTCGTTCTCCGCCGTCGCCCGCTCCACTAGACTGAGGTGGCCGCCATGCAGATAGCCCATGGTGGGGACGAAGCCAATCTCGAACTCGGCATATTCCTTGCGCCATGCCCGCATCTCTTCGATGGTTTCGATAATGTGCATCACTCCTCCTTAATTTTTAACTCCAATTGTGCTAGGATGCTCTCATCCATCTTGAACGATTGCGCCTCGGTGGGGAAGGCGGCAGATTGCACTTCACCCAGATAATCGCGCACCGCCGCGCTGATAAGGTCGCCCACCTGCGCGTACTGCTTGGCGTGACGGGGTACATAATCGGCGGTGAGGCCGATGATGTCGTGTATCACCTGCACTTGCCCGTCGCAGCCCACCCCCGCCCCAATCCCAATAGTGGGGATGTCCAGCTTGCGGCTAATCAGGGCAGAGAGGGCACTAGGCACCGTCTCCAACACCAGCGCGAACGCCCCTGCCTGCTGCAAGGCGAGCGCATCGTCAATCATCTGCGCCGCAGTGTCCCGGCTGCGCCCCTGCACGCGGTAGCCGCCCAGTTGGTTGACCGATTGGGGGGTGAGGCCCAGATGCCCCATCACCGGAATGCCCGCGCCGGTCAGCCGCGCCACCGTCTCCACCATCCTGCTCCCACCTTCCAGCTTGACCGCCTGCGCGTTGCCCTCGGTGAGGAAGCGGGCGGCATTGAGCATCGCTTGCTCAGGGTTCAACTGGTAGCTCATGAACGGCATATCGCCGACCACCAGCGCGTGCTTCACTCCCCGTGCCACCGCCGCCGTGTGGCGCAGCATATCCTCGATGCTAACGTGCAAGGTGTCGGGATAGCCGAGCATCACCATCCCCAGCGAGTCGCCCACAAGGATGATGGGCATCCCCGCTTCATCCACGATGCGGGCGGTGGCGTAATCGTAGGCGGTCAGCATGGCAATCTTCTCGCCTCGCGCCTTCATCTCGCGCACATCGGTAACGCTAATTCGCTTGTCCATCACAGTCCTCCTCCGGCGGCGGGCCGGTAGTGGCTTGGGGCAGATGAAAGATTGCAGATTAGGAGTTACGCCGTTGCGTCTGGATTATGCCGGTTGACGTAGGGGCGAATCGCATCCGCCCTGTCCAATTACGTAACTCCCAACTTAAGTGGGAAGCTCGGCTCCTTCTTTCGTCTTTCATCTTTAATCTTTAGGCTCAGGATGTCGTGCATCGCGTTCAGTTTATCCGCGTCCAGCCCCTTCGCTTGGGCAAGAGGGAGGGTGTGCAAGCCGAGTTCGCGGTAGAGATGGGCAAGGGGCGGGTTAGCGGCATCTAGGGCCTGCAAATGGCGATGCACGGTGCCAACATCGCCCCGCACGATGGGGCCGGTGAGGGCGGCGGGAAGGCCGACTTGCTCTAGGTTCTCTAGGTTGCCGCGCAGCAGGGGCAGCAGGGCGGCAAGGCCAGTCTCTGGGGGGATGCCGATACTGGACAGCAGTTGCGCTCCCAATGCTGCGAGGGTGACGGAGTAGTTGGCGGCTAGCACCGCAGCGGCGTGGTAGAGGGCTTTGTCCGCTGCACTAATCAGCATCGGTTGGCCGCCGAGGTCGCGGGCGATGCGGGTAAGCGCGGGGATGAGTGCCGCATCACCCTCGATGGCGAAGCTGCTTCCTGCCATCCGCGCCATCGCTAGCTCGACGGTGGCGAACGCCTGCAAGGGGTGGAGGCTGCCCACCAATGCGCCGTGTTCGCGCACCCCCGCCAACGCCGCGCTGCTCAACGCCCCACTGGTGTGGACCACCGCTTTGCCCAACCCCACCCCTGCCCGCCCGATGCTGCCCGCCAGCGGGCTAATCGCATCGTCGGGGGTAGTGATGAAGGTGAGGTCGGCAGCAGCAACCACCGCCGCTGCGTCGCCCCGCCGCAAGTCTGGCGTGTGCAACGCTTCGGCTAGCGCGGTGTAATGCTGGTCGTGACGGCTACTGACCGCGACTATTTGGTAGCCCGCACGGTGCAGCAGGTTCGCCAGCGCGGAGCCAACCCGCCCTAGCCCAATGAAACCAATCCGCCAATCATGCGCTGGCTGCTCCAACCAGCGATAGACCCCGTTGTCCATATCCTCTCCCTTTGCCCCACCGTAAATTGCATACAGCAGCGGTGAGGGCAGTGGGCAGTCGGCGCGACGCAACCCGGCGTCGTCAGGCTTCTTGCGCTATTGCCATCTCAGGCGTGCTGGACGCTCCAAGTGGATGAGGAAATCATACCAAATTGCCCAAACCCGCCGCAAGATTGTGATTTACTACACGATGACAGATGAGTTTTGAGTTTTGAGTTTTGAGTTTTGAGTTACGAATACTTGCATTCCACCGATAGATGAATAAACGAATGATGTAGGGGCGAAGCGCATCCGCCCGCTAACTCATCACTTATTCTAGTTCTACCTTCTACCTTCATAATTTGCTTTACATAATCCCCTTGCAAATGGGCAAGGGTTGGTGTAAGATAATAGCAAGTAAGGGCCATAGTTACGTAACCACAATCCAAAATCCAAAATCCAAAATCCAAAATCGCAAGGGGCTGTGATGCTTGAGGAGCAGTTGAGCGGAGCGGAGCGAATGAAGATTGAGCGGCTGCGGGAGGCCGCCCGTCGCCGCCGCGAACAGCAGGCGCGGGTTCGGGTTGCCCCCGCGGCGGCCCCGCTGGCCCCGTCGTCGGATTACCACCGCAACGGGGTGCATCCCCCCCCTGCCTCCAGCCGAACGCGGCGGGCGGGGCACAATCTGCCGCTGTTCCTCGTCAATCGCCACATCCCCCATAGCCATTACGGTACGCACGCCCGCCGCCAAGCGGGGACGCGCACATCGCGACGAGTGGTGCGTACCTTCGGCGGCTTGTTCGGCACCTTCTTCCTGCTGCTCTTGCTGCTCCTCGGCGGGGGGATGGCGGCAGCAGCAGGCGTATTCTTCTACTACACCCGCGACCTGCCCTCGATTGAGAACCTCGCCGCCCGCGCTGACACCTTCCAGACCACCGAGATTTACGACCGCAACGGCACCCTGCTGTACAAGATTTGGGACCAAGGTAAGCGCACCTACAAGCGGCTCGATGAGATGTCCCCCTACGTCATTTCCGCCACCCTCGCGGTGGAAGACCCCACCTTCTACACCAATCAGGGCGTGGATATGTGGGCGATTATGCGGGCCGCGTTCATCAACATCACCCACAAGGGGCAGAGCGGGGGCAGTACCATCACCCAGCAACTGGTGCGCCGTGTGCTGCTGCCGGAGGGCGACGAGCAGACTCTCGCCCGCAAGATACGCGAAGCCACCCTCGCGGTACGCCTCACTGACCGCTACAGCAAGAACGAAATCCTCGAAATCTACCTCAACCAGATATATTACGGCAACCTCAGCTACGGCATCGAAGCGGCCAGCGAGACCTACTACAATCGCCCCGTCAACCAGCTAACCCTTGCACAGGCGGCGATGCTGGCGGGTTTGCCCCAGTTGCCCAACGATTACGACCCGGTGCTGCACTTCGACCTTGCCAAGAAGCGGCAGGAGAATGTGCTGAAGCAGATGGTGAGCAAGGGGTTCGCCAGCCAAGCGGAGGCCGACGTGGCCCTCGCCGAGGAGGTGCAACCCCATGTCCAGACCGCCGACACCAACACCCTCGCCCCCCACTTCGTCAACTATGTGCGCTCCCTGCTGGTGGCCCGCTACGGTGAAGCGCGGGTCAATCGCGGCGGGCTGAAGGTGACGACCAGCCTCGACCTGAACTATCAGAACCTCGCCCAGCAGGTGGCCGCCGCGCAGGTTGCCAAGCTAACCGACCAGAACGCGCACAACGCCGCCCTCATCGCCATCAAGCCGAACACTGGCGAGATACTGGCGATGCTGGGTAGCGTGGACTATCGCAACCCCGACTTCGGCCAGTTCAACGTAGCGACCGGGCTGCGTCAACCCGGCTCCTCCTTCAAGCCAATAGTCTATGCCCTCGCCTTTCGCAAGGGGATGACCCCGGCCACGATGCTAGCAGACATCACCACCGCCTTCCCCAGCGGCGGGGCGAATATGTACATCCCCAGCAACTACGACAACCGCGAACATGGCCCCGTCTCCGCCCGCCACGCCCTCGCCGGGTCGCTGAATATACCAGCGGTCAAGACCTTGCAATTCGCTGGCATCCAAGACACCCTCACCCTCGCCCACGATATGGGTATCACCTCTTTGGGCAACGACCCCGACCAGTATGGCCTGTCGCTGGTGCTGGGGGGCGCAGAGGTTAGTCTGCTGGAATTGACCGGCGCGTATGCCACCTTCGCCAATCAAGGCCGCTACATCCCCCCCGTCGCCATCCTAGAAGTGCGCGACGCACAGGGCCATGTGCTGGACAAGTACGACCCCAGCCGAGCGCAGACTCGCCAAGCGGTCAGCCCCGAAGTCAGCTTCTTGATTAGCGACATCCTCTCCGACAACGAGGCCCGCAGCTTCGTGTTCGGGCAGGACAACGCCCTGAAGCTCAGTCGCCCCGCCGCCGCCAAAACCGGCACCACCAACGATTACCGCGACAATTGGACGCTGGGCTACACCCCCTACCTCGCGGTGGGGGTATGGCTGGGCAACAATGACAACGCTCCGCTGGCGAAAGTGGCGGGGGCGCGGGGGGCGGGGCCGATTTGGCACGACTTCATGGAGGGGGTGTTCACCGACACCAACCTTGAGGCGGTGCTGCACGATGCCCCCGACCAGCCGCTGCAAATCGTCTTCCCCCGCCCCGACAATATCGTGACCGTGCCGGTTTGCGGGCTGGACGGGATGAAGCCGAG
>JBBSEE010000189.1:0-5934 GCA_038239995.1 Chloroflexia bacterium
AATCGCACCGACTGGAAGTTCAACGAAGGAGAGCAAGGATGAACTTGTGGCACGACTTGCCCCCCGGCCCCGATGGGCGTGCGCCCCAAACTATCCATGTGATTGTGGAAATCCCCGGCGGCAGCAACATGAAGTATGAGATGCACAAGCCCACCGGCGCGATACGGCTGGACCGCGTGCTGCACGCATCGGTCTACTACCCCGGCGACTACGGCTTCATCCCCCAAACCTACTATGATGACGACGACCCCCTCGATGTGCTGGTGCTGACCAACAACCCCACCTTCCCCGGCTGCATCGTGGAGGCGCGGCCCGTCGGTATCTTCCACCTGATTGATAAGGGGCAGCGCGACGACAAAATCATGGCAGTGCTAGAGCGCGAACCCTTTTTCGCCGAGTACACCGACCTCAACTCGATGCCCCCCTTCTACCTGAAAGAGGTGGCCCACTTCTTCAGTGTGTACAAGGACTTGGAGGGGATACGCACCGAGGCGCGGGGTTGGGAGGGGCGCGAACAGGCGTGGGAGCGCATCAACTATGGTATCGAGCTATACCAGAAGAAGTTCGGCCATGTCCAGAGTTAACCGTCAACAGGGCTATCGTGGCCTTACCCTCATCATTGTCATCGGGCTGGCATTGGCCGCGCTGGCGGCCTTCTTCGTGCTGGTGTTCAAGCCTCCAGTCAAGCCGCCCACGATTGTCCAATACCCCAGTGCCCACCTCCTGAGCAGCACCGACGATGGGGTCAACTTCACCACCGTGCTGGAGGCCCAAGCCAGCCTGAAGCAGGTGAGCGACTTCTACACCGAGGAGCTATCCAAGACCAACTGGATAGTGCTGAACAACCCGGCCTCGACTACCGATAAGAAGACCGTCAGCTACGAAAACTCCGACCAAGAGTGGGGGCTGGTACTCGACCTCGACTATCAATCCGACCGTCATATTGTTACTATCGGCCTATATCTGCAAAAGCTAGGGGCTAACCCATAAGGAGGGAACTTTGCCACAGGGACTCGAAGATGCAATTATCAGTTTTACCCAAGCGTTGTATACCAACATGGGCTGGCTGGGCGTGGTGCTGGCGATGGCGATTGAGAGTGCCTGCATCCCCCTACCCAGCGAGGTGATTATGCCGCTGGCCGGTTGGTTCCTCGGCCTCAACGCGCACCTCGATTTGACCCAGACTATACTACTAGGCGGGCTGTTCGGGGCGATTGGCTGCACCATCGGCTCACTGGTTGCCTACGCGGTCGGCTACTACGGGGGTAGACCGCTGATACTGCGCTTCGGCAAGTATGTGCTGCTCAACGAACACCACTTGCACCAAGCGGAGAGGTTCTTTGCCACACGCGGCGAAATCACCGCCTTCGTCTCCCGCCTGCTGCCGGTGATACGCACCTTCATCTCGCTACCGGCGGGCATCGGCAAGATGAACCTGCCCAAGTTTACCATCTTCACCTTCGTCGGCTCGTTCATCTGGTCGGGGTTGCTGGCGGCGGCGGGCTACGGGCTGGGGGCGAACTGGAAGCAATTCCGCGCCGACTGGAAGTGGCTGGACTATCCGATTATCGCCCTCGTGCTGCTGGCAATCGTCTACTTCATCTACCGCCAGATACAGGGGCGGCGCAAGGCGGCAGCGATGGGCCTTGACTACGATGCCGAGGAACTGAAGCAAGACGTATAAGATTTTGGATTTTAGATTTTGGATTTTGGATTGGAGATACGCGATTGCGGCTGAATTGGTGCCTCATGGTGTAGGGGCGAATCGCATACGCCCTGCCCAACTGCGTATCTCCTATTTGGATTGTACTAATCCCTAATCCAAAATCTAACATCGCAAAAGAGGCAGCAATGCAGAGCAGCCGAGTACAGAAGATAGGCGCGGCCATCATCGCGGGGTTCGAGGAGAAGAACGCGGCGCGGGAGCGGGCCTTGGTCGCCTCGCGGGCCATCATCCGCCATTGCGCCAACGCCATCCGCGCGGTGCATCGCGGCGAGTTCGCGGCGGCAGAGGCGATGCTGGCCGAGGCGGGGGCGTTGCTGCGTGCCACCCGCGAGGAGCTAATCTCCTTCTACCCCGACTTGTTCTGGGCGGGATATGTGCAGGACGCACAGAAGGAGTACGCCGAGGCGCGGCTCACCTACGCGGCGATACACGGCGATGACTTGCCCGACCCCCACGGCATCGGGGTGGAACCCGCCCCCTACCTCAACGGTATGGGCGAGATGAGCGGCGAACTGCGTCGCTACATCCTCGACATCGTGAGGCATGGCGGCAACTTGGCAAGGTGCGAGGAGTTGCTAGGGGTGATGGAGGAGGTGTACAGCATCCTCGTCAGTGTGGATTACCCCGACGCGATTACCAACGGGCTGCGGCGCACCACCGACCTTGTGCGAGGGGTGCTGGAACGCACCCGCGGCGACCTCACCCTGATTACCCGCCAGCAGGAGCTAGAGGCGGCGATCAGGGGGAGCGGCGACCATGAGCCAGCGACGACGTAGCAAGTATGTCAACGCCAGCGAACTGGGCGAGTATGTCTACTGTTCGCGCTCATGGTGGCTGCGGCACGTCGCGGGCGAGACTGGCGATGCTGCGCTATTCGCCGAGCGCACCACGCGGGGAGAGCGCGGCCACGCAGCGCATGGGCGGCAGGTGCAAGCCTACCAGCGTGACCAGCGCATCGGATACTGGCTGCTCATCGTCGCCGCCCTGTTGGCTGTTGCCCTGCTCATCAGCCTGCTATAACAAGTAATTCTTCATTCTACAATCTAATATCTGGAGGTACGTACATGGCCCGCATCTGCATTGTCACCGATAGCACCGCATCGTTGCCCCAAGCGACGGTGGATAAGTACGGCATCAAGGTGGTGCCGCTGGGCATCGCGTTCGGCAACGAAACCTTCCGCGACGGGGTGGATATGAGCGGCGACCAGTTCTTGCAGCGGCTGAAGACCGCGAAGCAGTTGCCCCACACCTCGCAACCGGCAATTGGCGATTTCGTGGCTGCCTTCGAGGAGCTAGGGCCGACCTGCGACAGCATCATCACCATCCTGCTCAGTAGCAAGCTAAGTGGCACTCAATCAAGCGCACGGGCGGCGGCGGACGAGTTGTCCCAGTACAAAATCAGCGTGGTGGACAGCCTATCCACCTACATGGGCCTCGGCTTCGTGGTGCAGCGGGCGGCAGAGGCGGTGGAGGCGGGAGCTAGCCACGATGATATAGTGCAGATGGTCGAGGCGATGGTGCCGAAGATGCACGTCATCCTCGCGCTGGACACGTTGGAATACCTGCGGCGGGGCGGGCGCATCGGGGGCGGCCAAGCCTTCGTCGGCGGGCTGCTGAACATCAAACCGCTGCTGCAAGTCAAGGATGGACAAGTCGAGCCGCTAGAGCGGGTTCGCAGCAAGAAGAAGGCCAACCAGCGGCTGGTGGAGATTACCGCCGAGGCCTTGCGGGACAAGAGCGGCCACGTGGTGCTGGGCGGGGTAGACAACGCCGAGGAGATTGACGAGGTGGAAGCGATGCTCAAGCAAGAGGTGAAGATGGTGGAGTACCAGCGGGTGGGCATCGGCCCGGTGCTGAGTAGCCACACCGGCCCCGGCGTGGTCGGCATCGTCTACTACGCAGATTGAGCAAATGGGGGAAAATCGGCCTAAATCCGATGAAGATTTGAGGAGGGTTGTTCGTCATAATAGTTAGAAGAACTTTCCTCCTTTGGATTAGCCCTGCTGGCCCGCCCAACCAGTGGGGCTTTTTCATGCCCGCGCCCCCGGTCTTGCATCATCATAGGCATGGTGTATAATAGAGCCAACCAAAGGGGGAGAGGTAGGGCAAGCATGGCGGACCTAAGCAAGTTCTACACCGTAGATGAGGCCAACCGCCTCGTGCCAGAACTGACCAAGCTGCTGACCGAGATGCAAGCGGCCAAAGATGCCATTATCGCCCATCGCGAGGAGCTTGAGCGGCTAGAGGTAGTGGCGGCGGGCAACGGCCATGCGCGGCACGCCGAGGCCCTCACCGCCGAGCTAGACCAGCACGTGCGCCAGCTAAACATTCGGCTCGAATGGCTGCAAGATGCCGACATCGAACTACGCGACCTCGATGAGGGCCTGATTGACTTCCCCTCGATACGCAACGCGCGGCGCATCTGGCTGTGCTGGAAGCTGGGCGAACCGCGCGTCGGCTATTGGCACGAGGTCAATACTGGCTTCGGCTCACGGCAGAGGTTGTAATTACACATGACTAACCAAGCACATCGGGCGATGAGTGGGACGGAACGGCGCGAACAGATTGCTAGCCTGTTGCGGGCGGCGCGGGGGGGTGCGATTGCGGGGGCGGAACTGGCCGCGCAGGTGGGGGTCAGCCGACAGGTGGTGGTGCAGGACATCGCGTTGCTGCGGGCGGCGGGGCGACGCATCGTGGGCACGCTGGGCGGCTATCTGCTACTTGACGAGACCAGCCCCAGCATCGTCACGGCGGTCTTGCCCTGCCGCCATAGCGCGGAGCAGGCCGAGCAGGAACTGAACATCATGGTAGATAACCGCCTGCGGGTGCTGGATGTGGTGGTCGAACACCCTCTCTACGGCGAACTGCGCGGCAACCTGATGATTGCCAGCCGCGCCGATGTCGCCCGCTTCATGCAGGGCTGGCGCGAGGGGCAATACAGTATGCTCTCCGCGCTCACTGGCGGGGTACATCTACATACCGTCGAAGCGACCGAGATGGCCCACATCGAGCGGGCCAAAACCGACCTCAAGGCGGCGGGGATATTGCTGGAAGAAGGTTAACTTAGCTGGGGTAAAACGGTTGGGCGCGATAAATCTGCGCCCCTACCCAAAATAAACTATCTCCTGAGCTAATTGGTATAAGCCCCGCCGTTGCCGCGCCGCCTCGAACACAATCAGGCTGGCGGCGACCGCAGCATTGAGCGACTCGGCAGTCCCCACCATGGGGATATTGGCGCGGACGGTGGCAAGGGCTTGGGCCTCGTCGCTCAGGCCGCGCCCCTCGTTGCCCACCACCATCGCGGACGGCTGACCCCAGTCCACCTCGTAGATGGACACCGCCGCATCCATGTGGGCGGCGACTATCTGGTGGATGCCCGCATCGGCGAGGCCCGCTTCGATGCCCGCCCAATCCACATCGGTAAAGAATGGCAGGCGAAAGTGCGCCCCCATCGCCGCCCGCACCACTTTGGGGTTGTATACGTCCACGCAATCGGGACTGAGCAGCAGCGCGGTCGCCCCCGCCGCTTCCGCCGAGCGCATGATGGTGCCGAGGTTGCCGGGGTCTTGCAGCCCGTCGAGGACGAGGAACAGGGGGTTGCGGTCATCGTACTCCTGCCAGTCGAGGAAAGGCAGCACCGCGATGATACCCTGCGATGTGACCGTCTCGCTAGTATCAGCCAGCAGCTTGTCGCTGACTTCGAGGATGCGGGCGGGGGGCGGGGCGGATTTGCTCACCTCCCCCGCCGCTGCGCCGGTCAACCGCAAACCTGACTTCCCCCCCCGGCGGTACACTTCGGGGCGGCTAATGCGCTCTAGCAGGGCGAGGCCACGCTCGGTACGGGCCAGCATCGGTTCGTTGTACAACACCAGCGTGGGGTAGCAGCCCGCATTCAACGCATCCTCCACCAACCGCACCCCCTCGGCGATGAAGGCTCGCGCCTGCTCCCTTGCCGGGCGGCGGGCGAGGGCTTTCACGAACTTGATGTTTTCGTTTGAATAGCCTGTTATCATTGTTGAACTCATAAAATAAGGCGTAGCCCCTATGTATAGGATGCTACGCCTTTCATTCTACCTTCTACCTTCTACCTTCAGCCTTACTTCACTTGGGTGGCAATCGCGGCAAAGGCTTCGGTGTTGTTGACCGCCATCTCGGCTAGCACCTTGCGGTTGAGAGTGATACCCTTCAGCTTGAGGCCGTGTATCAGT
>JBBSEE010000190.1:0-5926 GCA_038239995.1 Chloroflexia bacterium
GGTGTCCGCCTCAAGCACCTGCTGATACCGGGCTTCGTGCTGGGCTTTGGCTTGATGGCGGGGTTCAGCCGCTTCATCCGCTCCTCGATGCTGGAGGTGCTGAAGCTCGATTACGTGCGCACCGCATGGGCGAAGGGGCTGCGCTGGCGGGCGGTCATCCTCAAGCACACCCTCCGCAACGCGCTCATCCCCCTCATCACCCGCGTCGCCCTCGCGGTGCCGCTGCTGATTGGGGGCGAGCTACTAGTCACCCAAGTGGTCGACTACGATGGTATGGGTTCGCTGATGCTTCAAGGGGCGTTGAATGATGACTGGCCGCTGATGATGGGCCTACTGATTGTCGGCGCAGTGATGGTGGTGGTGAGCAACATCATCGCCGATATTTTCTATGCGGTGGTAGACCCACGTATTCGCTACTAGGCGGCTGGGATAGACCAAGAGAGGACGAGGAAGATAGATGGCAACCGCAGTGACCATCGGGCGTGACCCCGCCGCCGAGCCAGCCAGCCGCAGCCAGCTAGCCAACGTGTGGCGACGCTTCCGTAAACACAAATTGGCCCTTGTCGGCAGCGTGCTGCTGATCGTCATCTCCGCCTTGGCGTTTACTGCCCAGATGTGGACCCCCTACGACCCGATACAGGCAGCCCTGTATGCCGATGTGCAGAAGTTCGCCCCGCCCGGCTACACCAACCTCAACAATGGTGACTACTATATCCTCGGCACCGACTTTATCGGGCGGGACATCCTCAGCCGCCTCGCTTACGGCGGACAAATCTCGCTCTCGATTGGCCTGCTCTGCACCCTGCTGGTCACGCTGGTGGGCACCATTGTGGGCGCGGTGGCGGGGTTCTTCGGCGGCTGGGTGGACTCCGCGCTGATGCGGCTGGTAGACCTCGTGCTGTCGCTACCCTTCTTTCCGGTGCTGTTGGCAGTCAGCGTGGTGGTGGGCCACGATTACTGGGGGATAGTGAAGATTATCACCCTGCTGGGCTGGGCGGGCACGGCGCGGCTGGTAAGGGCGGCAGTGTTGTCGCTGCGCCACCTCGACTATGTGGAAGCCACCCGCGCCCTCGGCGCGAGCAACAGCCGCATCATCACCCGCCACCTGCTGCCCAACGCGGTCGCCCCCATCATCGTGGATGCCACCCTCAACTTCGGCAACTTCATCGTGGCGGAGACCTCGGTCAGCTTCCTCGGCTTCGGTATCAACAAGCCTACCCCTAGCTGGGGCAATATGTTGACCGACCCCAATCTCTTCAGCATCGTCAAAAATGCCCCGCTGCAACTACTGTGGCCCAATCTGCTCATATTCCTTGCGGTGCTGTCCATCAACTTCATCGGCGATGCCCTGCGCGACGCGCTCGACCCCCGCCTGAAGATGTAGGAGGGTGTGTCGCGAGTTATTGTTTCATTGTAGAGGCAGGCGGTGGCGATCTCTAGTGCGCGAAGCAGTAAAAGCAATAACTGGCGACACACCCCATTTTCGCAGGTGGCTTGACTAACCATCCGCCCCACGATATAATAAGATTATGATACCCCCGTTCGACGCTAATGGCAATCTGCCGCCGGGCATACACTGGGCAACATGGGAAGAGGTTGTCGAACGATTCGGTGGCAACGCGCATCGTCAAATGCTGCTGCGAGGGCTGCGGAATGCTTTGGAGTCACTAAGAGCAGCAGGATGCAAGGTCGTTTACCTTAACGGTAGCTTTGTCACTGCTGAGGAAAACCCTCACGATTACGATGCTTGTTGGGAAACCGAAGGAGTTCAGCCCCTCTTGATTGACCCGGTAATGCTTGAGTTCGATAACACCCTTATCCAGAAAGCGAAATATCGTGGGGAACTCTATCCCGTAGATAGCAAGGACAAGCGTAACAGCACAAACTTCTTGCAATTCTTCCAAAAAGATAAAGAAACCAACATCGCCAAAGGGATTATTGGTATAGAGTTGAAGGGACTGAGCTTATGATTAAGAATCAGCGTCAATATCAAATAACTAAAGCAGCAGCCGAGCGGTTTGAGGCCGCAGTAGCCGAACTTTCCGCCCGAACTGATGATGATGGTCGGGTTCATCCCCTTCTAAGGAAGGCGGAGATAGATGCGATGCGCTCTGAGGCTAAGAGACTCCGCGCTCAACTTGCGGAATATGATGCCCTAAGAGAGGAAACGCTCATCCCAGAGGCGCAGAAAGTCGCTTGACAACCCCCGCCCTTTCGCTTATAATAGCGGGGTAATGCGGGCGGTTAGCTCAGTTGGTTAGAGCGCCACGTTGACATCGTGGAGGTCACTGGTTCGAGTCCAGTACCGCCCACCCTCCCCGCGCCGGGCGCAGGGTGATAGATAAATAGCCAAAGGCAATGAGCAGGACCAGTAGCATCACACGGGCGACTACAGCGAGGGGGGTCAGCGGATGAGAGCCGCCCCAGTCGGCCAGATGCGAACACCACCTGTGAGCCGTGCGGTGAACTTAGAGTAGCCGCCACCGGAGTCGCGCCCCGTTATCCGCACCCAATCGAGGGGGCAAACTCTGCCCCGAACGAGGGTGGAACCACGTCAGCGTACAGCTTTCGTCCCTTGCTAGCAGCAAGGTGGGCGAAGGCTTTTTTGTTTGCCAAAGCTAGGAGGGTAGCCATGAACAAGGCGGAACTGTTGGACAAGATACGCAGCGAACATCAGCGGCTGGAGCGGCTGGTGCAGCCGATGGGCGATGAAGAGATGACCGCCCCCGGTGTGGTCGGCAAGTGGTCGGTCAAGGATGTGCTGGCCCACATCAGCGCGTGGGAGCGGCTGCTGCCCGGCTGGCTGGCGGCGGCGCGGGCGGGCACTACCCCCCACCTGCCCCGCCAAGCCTATACGTGGGACGATGTGGACAAGCTGAACAAAGTGATTTACGAGACCAGTCGCGGTCGCAAGCTAGACAAGGTCAAGGCCGAGTTCAAAGCGTCCTTCCAGATGGTGCTGCGCGAGGTGGATAGGATGAGCGAGGAAGACCTCAGCGACCCCCAGCGGTTCGCGTGGATGGACGGCAAGCCGCTCGCCAGCCTGATTGCCGCCGACACCTACGAACACTATGCCGAGTTCGCTGACCATATCCAAGAATGGACGCAGGTGCAAGGGGGAGGCTAACCGTGAATGACTCGCCGCTAGAGTGGCAGCAGGGCGAATACACCATCAGCACCGACCACGCTAGGCTGGACATTGACACCATCCACGCCTTCCTCAGCGAAAGCACCTATTGGGCAAAAGGCATCCCCCGCGCAGTGGTGGAACGCGGCATCGAACACTCGCTGAACTTTGGGTTGTATCACGGCGACCGGCAGGTGGGCGGGGCGCGGATTATTACCGACTACGCCACCCACGCCTACATCTGCGATGTGTTCGTCATCGAGCAGTATCGCGGGCGGGGCTTGAGCAAGTGGCTGGTGGCAACGATGCTGGCCCATCCCGCCCTGCAAGGGCTGCGCCGCTGGTTCTTGCTCACCCGCGACGCACAGGGGCTGTATCGCCAGTTCGGTTTCACCCACCCCGCTGGCATCGAGAACAGCTATATGGAGATACGCGACCAAGAAGTGTACCAGCGGTAATCTCCCCAGCGGGAGGCAATCAACACCAAAGGAGTTATCATGAACGCACAAGACCAAGCATTGGAGCAGCGTGAGGTGAAGCTGGACGACCCCAACGCCCACCGGCTGGAGGATACGCCGCACGCGGGCGAACAGCAGCACCTGTCCGCGCTGATGGGCGAAGATGTCGCCGATTACGCCAAGAGCGATTTGGGCAAGCTGCGCCACAGTGCTGCCCACGTGCTGGCCGGGGCACTGAAGGACTTGTACCCCGACGTGCAACTGGCAATCGGCCCCGCCATCGAGGATGGGTTCTACTACGACATTGACCTGCCCCAATCGCTCTCCGAGGAAGACTTCGCCAAGATTGAAGCGCGGATGCGCGAGGTCATCGCCGCCAACCTGCCGTTCGCGGGCCGCGTGGTCAGCCGTGACGAGGCCCAAGCGATGTTCAAGGACGCGCCCTATAAGCTGGAGCTTATCCGCGACCTGCCCGCCGAGGCCGAGTTGCGGGTCTACACGCACGGCAACTTCACCGACCTCTGTCGCGGCGGGCACACTGCCACCACTGGTGAAGTGGGCGCGGTCAAGCTGATGAGCGTGGCGGGGGCGTACTGGCGCGGCGACGAGCATCGCCCCATGTTGCAGCGCATCTACGGCACCGCATGGCCCACGCAGGAGGAGCTTGACCAATACCTGTTCCGACTGGAAGAGGCGAAGCGACGCGACCACCGCAAGCTGGGCAAGGAACTGGGCCTGTTCATCATCAGCGACCTAGTTGGCCCCGGCCTGCCCCTGTTTCTGCCCAAAGGTGAGGCCATCCGCAACGAGATGGAGCAGTACGTGCGCGAGGTGCAGACCCGCTACGGCTACGCGCACGTGCGGACCGGCACCATTGGCCGCAGCGAACTGTACCGCCAGTCGGGGCATCTGGAACACTACCGCGACTCGATGTTCCCCCTGATGACCGACCCCGACGAGCCGCTGGAGGAGTATGCGCTGAAGCCGATGAACTGTCCCCACCACTTCGTGCTGTACAAATCCAGCCTACGCTCCTACCGCGAGTTGCCGATTCGCTACGCCGAGTTCACCACCCTGTATCGCTACGAGCGCAGCGGGCAACTGCTGGGGCTGGCGCGGGTGCGGAGCCTGACGCAAGACGATGCCCACGTCATCTGCCGCCCCGACCAGGTGGGTGACGAGTTCGAGCGTGCCCTGAGCATCATCCGCGAGGTGCTGGATACCTACGGCCTGCACGACTACTGGCTGCGCCTCAGCCTGCACGACCCCAACAACGCGAACAAGTATGGCGAGAGCGAGGTGTGGGAGCAGGCGGAGAACACCCTGCGCGAGGTAATGGACCGCTTGGGTATCCAGTACGTGGCGGTCGAGGGCGAGGCCGCCTTCTACGGCCCGAAGATGGATTTGATGGTACGCGACGTGCTAGGTAGGGAGTGGCAACTAAGCACGATACAGGTAGATATGGTGCAGCCGCGCCGCTTCAACATGGAATACATCGGTGAGGATGGTCAGCCCCACACGCCAGTGGTGCTGCACCGTGCGGTCACGGGGGCAACCGAGCGCACCCTTGCGATGCTCATCGAACACTACGCGGGGGCGTTCCCCATCTGGCTTGCGCCGGTGCAGGCGGTGATTATCCCAATTAGCGACCTCAAGCATGGCGACCACGCCCGCGCGGTGGGGGCACGGTTGCAGGCGGCGGGCTTGCGGGTGGAGATAGACGACCGCAAGGAGCGGATGCAGGCGAAAATCCGCGACGCACAGTTGCAGAAGGTGCCTTATATGCTTATAATAGGCGACAAAGAGATGGCGGCGGATGCGGTGGCGGTGCGCCTACGTAGCGGCGAAGACCTCGGTCCTCAGCCGCTGGACCAGATGATGGCGCGGATGGTCGAAGAGGTGCGCTCACGACAACGAGACTAAGAATAGTGATGAGTTTTGAGTTTTGAGTTATGATAAGGTTTACGTGGTTGTATTTAACTCATAATTCATAATTCATAATTCATCACTCTCCAAAGGAGGGATTATGTTCGGCAAAGTATTGCGCTTTACGATGGGCATCGCACTGGGGGCAGGGATTGGGGTGGCGACCGCGATGCTGATGGCCCCCGCCAGCGGCGAGGAGACCCGCAGCTCGGTGCAGGACCGCCTATCGGAGATTGGCGACAACTTCCGTCGCGCTCAGTTGGAGAAGGAGCAGGAGATGCGGGCCAAGTGGGAGGCGGAGATTGACCTAGAGGGTCAGCGTGACCGCGAGGAGAAGCACGACAAGGCCCGTCTGCACTGATTTTAGATTTTGGATTTTGGATTTTGGATTAGGGTTTGCGTGACTGCAACCTAC
>JBBSEE010000191.1:0-5875 GCA_038239995.1 Chloroflexia bacterium
AACCCCCGCTGGGGGCTTGATTTAGCGGAAGGATGGCTTTCTCCCCCTCCGCTGGGGGCTTAAACTATTGGTGCTGGGGTGGGCAGTCTCTGCACCGGCGGCATCGCTGGCTGGTTCGCTGCTGGCAGCGGCGGGCGCAGGCGCGGGCATAGCCTCGTCAAGCTCGGTTTGGGCCAGCTTGCGGGTGGCGAAGGTCAGCTTCTTGGTGCCCGCCGCGCTCATCTGCCCGCTGGTTTCGAGGGCGGCGGCTTCCGCCTCGGCTTGGTTCGCCAGTTCCACCTCGCCGAGGTTGAGCAGGCGGGTGGCAGCGGCGCGGAGCTTGGTGGTCGCGCTGGCGATGTTGCCCACCTCTGCCTCGCTCAGGGCGGTGGTCTGGAGGCGGAAGGCGGTCGCCTTCTCCACAAGGTTCATCACGCGAGGGTCGAGGCTAGTGCGTTGCGGCTCGGCGGGGCCGACCTCGTAGGTGAGGGTCACGTCGGCCTGCACCTCTTGGGGGCTACTGCCGTCCGGCGCGTCGTAGGTTAGCTCGGTCTGGGCCATGCGGAAGGTGCCCGCGGGGCGGGCGGGGAGCAGCAGTTCGGCCAGCACAGTCTGGTTGCGTCCCAAAGGAATGTCGCCCAGCTTCACGGTCAGCACGTTGTCGGTCTGGATGTTCTCCAGCTTCAGCTTGCGAATCATCGGGGTCATCTGGTAGATGGTGCGGGCCTCCACCCCCCCGCCCAATCGGATGATGAGGGTGACATTGTTGATGGTCGCCTCCTTCATCTCCTGCACAGTGCGCTCAAAGTATTTGCCGATTTGGTCGGGCTGGGCGATAAAGTCGGCTTGCCCGCCGCCCGCCTCGGCGATGTCGTCGAGTAGCTTCTCGTTCCAGTCGGTGCCGAGGCCGAGGGCGGTAATCGCCACCCCAGCAGCGGCGGCATCCTCAGCCACCGTGCGGCAGACCGGCTCATCGCCGCCCGGCGCGTCGCCCCACGTCTGCCCATCGGTGAGCAGGATCATGCGGTTGGCGTAGGTGGTGTCGGGGGGGGTGTTCTTCAGTTGCTCTAGGCCGGTTCGCATCCCCCGGCTCATGGTGGTACCGCCCTCTACCTTAATCGCGTCAATCTTGGCTTTAATCTCGTCGAGGTTGGCATCGGCAAGGGTGGTGGATTCGACGATTACCTTGTCGCGGTCGGAGAACACCACGACGCTGACCCTATCCTGCGAGTCAAGCTGGTCAAGGGCTTGCTTGACCGCCTGCTTCAGTTGGCCCAGCTTGTTGTCCTCATCCATTGAGCCGCTGTGGTCGAGGACGAACACGAGGTTGAGCGGGTTAGGGCGGGCGGCAGGCACGTTGATGCTGGCAGGAGGGATAATATCGAGGGCGAGGAAGCCCGCCTGCGGCTGCTCAATCACCGGCGCGGTGGCGCGGCCCCACGCCCACTTCATGGTCACTTGCTCATCAGCCATCTTGGTCTCCTGTTCGGATTGTAGATTGGGAAGCGGCGCGGCGGGCGGTGGCAATATGGTTGCCGCTTGCCCCCGCCGGTTATGGTCAGTCGAGGTTGCGTTCTGATTAGGCTTAGTATATCATCATTGGCGCGGGCTGGCAATAGGTATAGCTGGGCCAGCCGCTGGCGCAGGTTATAACCATATGACTGGGATAACGGCAAGGGGGTTTCAGCAATGATGATATGGGATTACGCCTACATCCGCGTGCGGGTGATGTTCAACTTGGCGACTGGCGTGCGCCTGTTCGAGGGCAGCCCGGAGCAGTGCTGGGACTATGCACGGCGCAACGGTTGGGAATTGGTCAGCGTGGATAATGGCATCGCCTATTTTAAGAAAGCAATGATAAGCGATGAGAAAGTGTCTGAAATCTAAATCAGCTAGCATCCCCCACAAGTATTTGATTGGGGCAGGGCAAGGTAGGTGACCACTTCATCGGGCAGCGGCCAGCCCATCGCGCGGGTCTGGGCCACATAGTCGCTAATCTCGGACTCAATGCGGGCTAGCACCTCGTTGAGACTGCTGCCCTCGACGTAGCAGCCGGGCAGCAACACGCACTCGGCCCGATAGTTGGCGATGTCGCTCGCGGTCACGCTGATTAGCTCCACCTTGCTCACTCGCTCCCTCCCTCACTGGCGAACAAAAAGGGCGGCTCGCACCCGCCCCCAACCCCTCCCGGTGGGAGGGGAGATTATGCTTCTGGGTAGGGGCACAGGGAATCGAACCCTGATCCACGGATTAAAAGTCCGCTGCTTTGCCGTTAAGCTATGCCCCCAATTGCACAAGGCAACGTCCCATATTATACGCTAAGGCGCGGCGTGCTGTCAAACCGTTGCGCGGTGAGAGGACCTGCTTGCAAAGTTTGCCCAATAGTTATAAACTATAGTCATTGATATGAGCGACGCGATTCCCGTCAGCATTGCCAGACGGACGAGAGGTTGCGGTTTATGAGCAGGACCGAGTTGGAAGCGGTAGAGCGCGATGATGAGTTGGTCGCGGTGGAGGCCGCTCCTATCGTGCGGGACGAACCATATGCGGTGAACAATCTCCCCCCCGATGCGCCACTGCGAACCGCGCAGTGGCGGCAAATCCGCGCGTGGGGGTTGTGGTGCGCGGTGGCGGCAGTTCTGTTCGGGATACTCGGCTTCAGCACAATGTACCGCAGCAGTGGGGTCGAGTTCGTGGAGCCGCAGTTTGCCGTCTCCCTTGCGCTGCTGGCGGTGGCGGTAGGGTGGTGCGCGTGGCCGCACCCCCAGCCTAACACCGACCTTCCGATCCTGCCCTTGTTCTGGTTCATCTTCGCCGCACTAGCCGTCTACGCCCTCTCCTTCTTTGCTGGGGAGTATGCTGGCTACTTCGCCCAGTTCTACAACCTGCTCACTTTTATCGCCCTGTACCGCTTCAGCCGCCGTATGGCTCTGCTGATGTGCTTCGTGGCAACCCTAGGCTACCTGATGCTGGCGATTAGCGTGCCCACTAACTTCCCCATGCACATCTTGTGGCTGAGTATGTCATGGCTATGGGCTTCGGTGGGCGCATACTTGCTGCTCTACACCCGCCAGCAGCACACCCGGCGGCAGTTGCTGACCCAGCTTGAGGCCGAGCATCGCCTGCGCCGCCAGTTGGAGATTACCAACAGCATCGCCACCAGCATCAGCGGCAACCCCAACCTCGACGAACTGCTCAACGAGGTGGTGGGGGCGGCGGCGCGGCTGATAGATGCGCCCTTCTGTAGCTTGCAGTTGTGCGATTACCCACATAACCTGCTGCTGATGCGTACCATCTACAGCGACCCCCAATTCATCAGCGAGGAGGCGATGGTGACGATACAGCATCGCTCCTTTGGCATCAATCAAGGCTTGAGCGGCTGGGTGGTGAAGACCAGTGAGTGCATCAGCGTAGACCGCGCCGCCGATGACCCGCGCTTTACCCCGGTGAGCGGGTTGCAGGAGTTGGGCGAGTGGGCCTTGCTGCTAGTGCCCCTCATCATCAAGCAGCGGGTGATGGGCGTACTCGGCCTTGCCCACCCCCACTCCCACCACTTCACCGACGATGACCGCGCCGCGCTGACCAGTTTCGCCACCCAAGCGGCGGTCGCGATCGAAAATGCCACCCTGATTAGCGAAATTATGCAGCAGAAGGGCCAGCTAGAGCGCAGCCAAGCCGGACTTGCCGCCGTGCTGGACATCAATCGCACCATCCTGACCCAACGCGACTATATGGCCGCCCTCCGCGCCATGGTGGATAACCTGATGCCGCTCATCCCTTTCGCCAACTGTGTGGTATACCATGTGGAGGAGGGGGGCAGCAACTTGGTGACGATGCTAGCCGAGGGAGTGGGTGTATCCAATATGGAGTATGAACGCTTCCCGGTGGGCGAAGGAATCATCGGGGCGATTGCGGCTAATGGGGTCGCCGAGTTGGTCAACCATGCCGAGCTTGACCCCCGTTCGGTGATTATCCCCGGCACCGAACTAGAGGAGGCGGAGTCGCTGCTGGCTGCCCCCCTGTTCGTTGAGGGGCAAGTGCGCGGGGTGATTCGTTTGGGCCGTACCCACGAATGGCTGTTCGAGGAGGACGAGCTGGAGTTGCTGAAGGTGTTTGCCACCCAAGCCTCGCTAGCCCTAGAGAACGCCCACCTCATCGAGAGCCAGAGCCGCACCGCCAACGACCAATCATGGATGATGAGTCTGACTGAGATACTCATCTCTGCCCTGAACATCGAGGAGCAGATGCAGCAGGTGGTTCGCGCCAGTGTCAGCCTCACCGAGGCCGATTTGGGCGCGTTGCTGCTGGAGGAAAATGGCAGGCTGAAGGTAGCCGCCACCAGTGTGCCACAAGACTACCTACAGGTGGGCCAATACTACAGCGAAGATGGCAGCCCGATTACTGAGGCGTTCCGTACCGCCACCGCCGCCACCTTGCTCGGCAGCCTCATCGGCGACCCGCCCCCCGCCAATTCGCAACCCGCAATCGCCTCCCGCTTCCGCGCCCAGCTAGCCGTCCCCCTCATCGTGGGCAACCATATGCTGGGGGTGCTGAGTGTGTTCAGCGCGGAAGCCACCTCCTTCGACCGCCGCTATCTGCGCCTACTCTCCACCTTTGCCAACCAAGCGGCAATTGCCCTGCGTAACTCGCAACTGTTCAACGAGGCGGAGAGCCGCAGCCGTAAGCTGGAGGAACAAGCCCGCCAACTGGAAGTCAGCGAACGTCGGGCCAAACGCAGCGCGGTGGAGCAGGCAATGCTATTCCAAATCAGCAAGATGGCGGTCAACACGCGGTCGCTGGTGGATAAGAACCAAGACCAAGGCGAGTGGCTGCGCCAGAGCCTCAACCTCGTCACCGTGGCCATGGGAGTGGAGAAGGCCAGCATCACCCTGCTCGACGACAAGCACCAACGCGAACTCATCGCCGAGTACGGCTTCAGCCCCGCGGGGGTGGACATCATGCGCCGCACGGTGGACAACTGCGAATTGCACCAGTGGGTGGAACAGTACCGCCGCGCCCAGCCCAACGAGGATTGCGCCACCAGCAGCGGGATGCTGGGCTGGCTTGCCACCCATGAGGGGATACATAACGCCCTCGCCGTCCCCCTACTCGCCCGTGACGAAATGGTCATCGGCGTGCTGACCGTCTATAACAAGCGCGATGCCGAGCAGGGTGATAACATCAGGCAGAATAGTGGCTTCAGCCTAGAGAGCGCGGATGAGATTGTGTCCCTCCCCTTCGGCGGCAACGGCCATCTCACCACCATCAGCGGCACTAGCCTGCTCGGCACAGCGAACGGCAGCAACGGCAGCAATGGCAGTAGCGGGTATAAACCCACCGCCCGCGTCAGCAAAGGCCTGCCCGCGCATCAGTATACCACCTTCAACAAGGATAACATTACCTTGATGTGGAACATGGCGAACGCGATTGCCAGCGGCCTAGAGAACGCCCGCAGCTACCGCAGCCTGCGCGATACCTACTTTGATACGATTAGGATGCTGGTAGACATCATGGAGGCAAAAGACCCCTATACTAAGGGGCACTCCGAGAAGGTGATGGTTTGCGCCCGCGCGATTGGCGAGGAGCTAATCCGTAGCGGCCACCCGGAGTTTAAGGCCGAGGATATGGAGAAGCTGCAATGGGCCGCCCTGCTGCATGACATCGGCAAGCTGGGCATCCGCGACGAACTACTGCACCTTGCCGAGCGTCCCGGTGTGGAGGGCTTCTGGGTGTTGAGCAGCCACACGCGGCGCGGTGCCCGCATCCTTAACAACATCGCCATCCTAAAGCCGCTTGCTAATTTGGTGCAGGCCCACCACGAACGTTGGGATGGGCAGGGCTACCCCGACGGCCTACTGCGTCAAGAGATACACATCATCAGCCGCATCGTCACCGT
>JBBSEE010000192.1:0-5853 GCA_038239995.1 Chloroflexia bacterium
GGGATAGCGGGGGTCGAGCGGCGGCTCACCCTGTAGCGGGTCGAAGCTGGCATAGGGTAGGCGTATCATCACCGTCGCGGGCGTGGGGGCTGGCTGGTCGCTATACCCGATTATCGGCAGTGGTCGGGGCGCGGACAACGGGGCGGCAGCGTAGCCGCCCCCGCGATTGCCCCCCGCGCTCGCCAGCAGGCCGATGGTCATCGCCAACAGCAGTATCGCCCGCGCCTTGTTTAGCATCATTTTCCCTTGTTTCGTCCCCACGCAAGGTAAGGGGAAGACTAGCGCGGGTCTGGGGGGTTGACCCCCAGCGGGCAAACTTGCCAGTGTGCCAGTCGGCAGCGATGTGCCCTTGCCCCGCCGTAGTGGTGATTAGCTTGGTTGCCGGTCAGCTTCTGGGGACTCCCCCAGACCCCCGATGGGCGGGGGCAAGCCCAGTTGCGATGGGCCGTGACCCGCGTCCGGTGGGCGAGTGCAACCCGCCCCTACGTCCTCATCATGCTAGATTCCACCTTCTACCTTCCCTACAGCCCTCATCATGCTAGATACTACCTTCCACCTTCTACCTTCCCTACAGGCTCAGAGCCTGCTCCACATCGTGCAGGGCTTCGATGAACCGTCCGGTCGCGGTGTAGGCGTTGGCGCGATGGGTGTAGGCGCGGGCGTAGGCGGGGTTTAGGGTGATCGCCTGTGTGTAGTCGGCGATGGCCTCGTCGTATCGCTTCAGCCGCGCATAGACCCGCCCCCGCTGGAAGTAGAGGGTGGCATCGGCGGGCTGCGCGGCAATCGCGGCGGTCAGGCTATCTAGTTCGGGTGCGTCGTCCATTGTTGACATAATGTGATTATACCATAGTTTGGCAAGATGGGGGTTGCTCCCCTACCTTCCGCCCTAAGATAGTGGTATAATATCAGCGCAACCCGACCACCGTCACCCGCCAGCGCGGGGTGCGATAGGATACGAACATGGACCTGTTTAACGCCACCCCAACCGAAGACAACCCCCGCTCCCAAGCGTTGTACCGCAAATGGCGCAGCCAAACCTTTGGCGAACTGGTGGGGCAGGAGCATATTGTGCGTACCTTGCAGAACGCCCTCAGTAGCGGGCGGATTGCCCACGCCTACCTGTTCACCGGGCCGCGCGGCACCGGCAAGACTAGCACCGCGCGGCTGCTGGCAAAGGCGGTCAATTGCCTCAACTATAGCCCCGAAGCGGTGGCCGCTGGTCAGCCCATCCCCTGTGGCGAGTGCGACAATTGCCGCGCCATTACAGAGGGGCGGGCGTTGGATTTGGTGGAGATTGATGCCGCCTCCAACACCGGGGTGGACGATGTGCGGGTGCTGCGCGATGGGGTCAACTTCTCCCCCTCGGTGTTCCGCTACCGCGTCTACATCATAGACGAGGTGCATATGCTGTCGGTGGCCGCCTTCAACGCCCTGCTCAAGACGCTGGAGGAGCCACCCGCCCACGCCATCTTCATCCTCGCCACCACGGAAGCGCATAAGATACCCGCCACCGTGCTATCCCGCGTGCAGCGGCACGACTTCCGCCGTATCCCCCTCGGCGAGATGGTCAGCCGTCTCACCTATATCTGCGAACAAGAGGGTATCAGCGTCGAACCCGCCGCCCTAGAGCTAATCGCCCGCAGCGCGACCGGCAGCCTACGCGATGCCGAGAGCATCACCGACCAGCTAATCGCCTATAGCGGCAGCCATATCACCCTCGCCGCCACCCAAGCGATGCTGGGGGCTTCGGGCAGTGAACAGGTAGTCGCCTTCGTGGATGACCTGATAGCCCGCGACCTCGGCTCCGGACTGGAACGCATCAACGCGCTGCTCGACAGCGGGGTGGATATGCGCCAGTTCAACCGCCAACTGGTGGAGTATCTCCGCAACCTGATGCTGCTGAAGGCGGGCGGCGAAGAGATTGCCTCGCTCGATGTCACCGCTGAAGCGATGAACCGGCTGAAGGAGCAAGCCGCCCATGCCAGCCTGTCCTTGCTGGTTAGCTGGCTCAAGACTTTCAGCGCAGCGGACAACGC
Organism: Chloroflexia bacterium; assembly: GCA_038239995.1. Taxonomy (GTDB): domain Bacteria; phylum Chloroflexota; class Chloroflexia; order QHBQ01; family QHBQ01; genus QHBQ01. The sequence goes on from JBBSEE010000192.1 coordinate 2,037, forward strand.
CCTGCGGCTTACCCCCTACGGCCAGTTGCCGCTGGAGGTCGCCTTTGTGGAAGCTACCCTTGCCGACGGCACGGAAGCCCGCCCCGCCGAGGCCCGCCCGCCCGCCCGCGCCTATCAGCCAACCACCGCTGCGCCTACTCCTGCGCCCGCCCGCCCCCAGCCGGTCACACCGCCGACCCGCGAACCTGTAGGGGCGCAATTCATTGCGCCCACCCCCGCGCCCATCCAGCCCCCTCCTGTCGCGCCTACATCTGTGCCTATCACGTCTACGGATAGCGAAGTGGAGCAACTGCCCACCATGAGCTTCGAGGGGGTAGAAGCCCGCTGGAAAGATGTGCGTGAGCGCGTGGGGGCCAAGAGCAAGTCCATAGAGGCGTTGCTGCGCGACTGCCCCCCTTATGGAGTGGATGGCAATGTCATCCTGCTCCGTCCCCGCTACAGCTTTCATAAGACCAAGATTGAGCAAGCCGAGACCCGCAGCGTGGTCGAGGAAGTGTTGAGCCGAATGTTCGGCAACGGGCAACGCATCCAAATCCGCTGCTTGACCTCGGAGCAGGAGGAGCGGGAAGCCAAACTGGGCAACGCCGAGGCCCCGATGACCACGGTGCGGCGCGATGAGCGGGTGCAGGCCGCCACCAATATCTTCAACGGCACTATTCGTGAAGTGCGTTAATCACCAACAAAGGAGCGTACCGACATGGGTATGAACATGAACCAACTGATGAAGCAGGCCCAGCAGATGCAGCGCAAGGTGGAGGAGGCGCAGAAGAAGCTGGCCGCCGCCAGCGTCGAAGGCAGTGCGGGCGGCGGCGCGGTGGTCATCGTGATGAGCGGCGACCGCGAGATAAGCTCGATTAAGATTGCCCCCGAAGCGGTTGACCCTGCCGATGTTGCCACCCTCGAAGACCTCATCATGGTCGCCTTCAACGATGCTAGCGAGAAGGTGGGGGTGTTGGCCGAGGAAATCATGGGGCCAATTGCGGGCGGGATGAACCTCCCCGGCCTGATGTAAGTGCTGAGTGCTGAGTTAACTGCGTAAGGGCGTGATAATGCAGATTAACAACTTGCAGGGACGTTAATGCGCTTCAGCAGGGCGCAATGAATTGCGCCCCTACATGGGGTGGGGTGTAGGGGCGTGATTTATCACGCCCTGCCAACTTACATCCAACGTCGGTTGGCTGTGCGGTTGAACCTCCCCCCTTGTAGAGAGAGGGTTTTTTGTTGCCCCAAAAATGCAACCTTATCCGCGCGGTTGCGTATATATATGGTGGCAGCGAGGAACTGCCTTGTCCCCAGCCCTCAGAGAGGTTAACCCATATGGAAAATCTGCTTAATGTGCGTGATGGAGAGTCAGCCTTCTACCTGTTCTGCACCTTCTTCGGCCTGTTCTTCACCATCATCTCCTTCTTGTTCGGCGCGACGCATGGCGTGGTTGGCGGACACGGCCACATCGGTCATGTCGGCGGACACGGCGGACACGCGGGCGGCCATGCCGGACACGCTGGACACAGCGGCACGGCGGGTCATGCCAACGGTGGGGGCGGGGGCGACGATTTCTCCTTCAGCATCAGCCCCTTCAACATCAGTACCATCATGATATTCGTGACGTGGTTCGGGGCCAGCGGCTACATCCTGCACAACTATACCGGCCTGTGGAGCTTCATTGTGGTCGGCCTTGCCACCGGCTTCGGGCTAATCGGCGGGGCGATCATGTACGTGTTCCTCAGCCGCTTCCTCGTGAAGGCGACTACCCCCCCCCTTGCCAGCAAGGACTACGAGCTAGCCGGTCATACTGCGACCGTGACCAGCACCATTTACGCCAACGGGCTGGGCGAGATTACCTACACCCTGCACGGCTACCGCCGCGCCGAGAGTGCCCGCAGCCTCGACGGGCAAGCCATCCCGCGCGGCACCGAAGTGGTCATCCTCAACTACGAGAAGGGTATCGCCTACGTGCAGGCGGTAGATGCTATCCTCAAGCGCGAGCTACCCCCCGGCGAGACGCTCAAGGAGGACATCCTCAAGCCGGAGATGCCCAGAGAGGTCAGCCCCCCCGCCCAGCAAATCAAGGGCCAGCGTTAGGGCCTAAATCCAAAGTCCGAAATCCGAAATCCAAAATCGTAAGGAGAGGTAGGTAACAAATGGACCTTATTGTAGTGCTTTCCATTATTGCGGCGGTCGCGGTCATCTTGCTAATTAGCGCGACCTTCACCATGTATCGCAAGGTTGGCCCCAACCAAGCGCTCATCATCTATGGCCTAGGTGGCACCAAGGTGCATAAGGGTGGCGGGGCATTCGTCTACCCTTATGTGCAGAGTGCCAAGGAGCTATCGCTGGAACTGATGTCCTTCGATGTCGCCCCCACGCAGGATTTGTACACCCAACAGGGCGTGGCGGTCACGGTCGAAGCGGTCACCCAGCTAAAGGTGAAGAGCGACCCTGTCAGCATCCTCACCGCCGCCGAGCAGTTCCTCAGCAAGTCACCCGCCGACCGCGAGAATCTCATCCGTCTGGTGATGGAGGGCCACCTGCGCGGCATTGTCGGCCAGCTAACCGTCGAGCAAATCGTGAAGGAGCCGGAGATGGTGGGCAATCGGATGCGAACCACCGTGTCCGACGACCTGAACAAGATGGGGCTGGAGGTCATCTCCTTCACCATCCGCGAGGTGCGCGACAAGAACGAGTACATCGCCAACATGGGCCGCCCCGACGTGGCCCGCATCAAGCGCGATGCGGACGTGGCCTCCGCCCAAGCCGAGCGCGACACTGCCGTGAACCGCGCCTCCACCGCCCGCGAGGCCGCCGTGGCGCAGGCTTCCGCCAATCAAGACCGGGTCATCGCCGAAACCGCATCGGCCACCCGCCAAGCCGAGGCCCAGCGCGACCTCGAACTGAAGAAGGCGGAATATGCCGCAGCGGTACGCACCGCCCAAGCGCAGGCGGACAAGGCTTACGACATCCAAGCCAACATCCAGCAGCAGCAGGTAGTGGCCGAGCTAGTGCGCGTTGACCGCGTCAAGCGCGAAGAGGAAACCCGCGTGCAGGAAGTGGAAATCAAACGCCGCGAGAACGAGCTAATCGCCACTGTGCTGAAGCCTGCGGAAATCGAGCGGCGGCGCATCGAGACCCTTGCCGAGGCAGAGCGGCAGCGGCGGGTGCTTGAAGCATCCGGCGCGGCGGAAGCAACCCGCACGCAGGGCGGTGGTTCGGCAGATGCTACTAGGCTGCAAGGTTTGGCCGAGGCGGAAATCATCCGCGCTAAGGGCCAAGCCGAGGCCGATGCGATGACCGTGCGGGCCAACGCCTTCTCCCTCTATAACCAAGCCGCGATTGTGGACAAGCTACTCTCCAATATGCCGGAAATCGTGCGGGCGATTGCCGAGCCGCTGAATAAGGTGGACAAGATTACCATCGTCAGCACCGGCGGCAACGACGGGCTGGGCGCAAGCCGCATCACCGGCGACATCGCCCGCATCGTCGCCCAAGTCCCCACCATGTTCGAGACCCTCACCGGGATGCGCGTCTCCGACCTGATGAACCGCATCGCCCCCATTGATGCCACCGCCAGCCATGTCAGCAACAACGGCGCATCGGGCAGCACCCCTACCCCCCACACCACCATGCCCGCCAGCGACGGCACCGCCGACCAACCCGCCGCGGCTAGCACGAAGTAGCCTTCCGCAACGTCCCTTGCCTAGCATATGCCCCACCGCGACACGGGTGGGGCTTTCTTTTTGGGCAGGGTGGGATAAATCACCCCCTACAGTGCTTACCTACCATGAACTCAAACCCCAAACCTCAAACCCCAAACCTCAAA
>JBBSEE010000193.1:0-5829 GCA_038239995.1 Chloroflexia bacterium
CAAGCCACCGAGTTGGACCACGCCTTCAGCCGCTTGCAGTACAGCAAGGCGACCCTGCCCGACTTCGCCGAGGCGGTCAACGCCGCGCTGCAAGGGGTGTACACAAACCAGCGCGACGACGGTGGCTGGGCGGCGGGGCTGGACAATCACCTGCCTACCGATGCGTGGACCACCGCCTTTACCCTGCATCACCTCGCCCGTATCCGCGACGCAGGAGGAGAGGTGGATAAGCAGGTCACGCGCGGGGCGGTAAGCTGGCTGCGCGGCCATTTGACCGCAATGGATAACCAGCAGCGGGCGTATAGCTACTACATCCTCAGCCTCTACGATGCCACCGACCTGAACGAGGTGCGCCCGCTCCTCGCCCAGCCCCTCGACCAGTTTGGGCAGGCCGCCCTTGCCCTTGCCCTCCAGCGCGGGGGCGACCGCGCCGCTGCTAGCCTGCTCGCCAGCCGCCTCTCCATGTCTGCCACCCTCGACCGCGATGGGCTGGCTAGCTGGCAGTCGGCGGCGGTGGGTGAGCGGGTCGCCACTGCAATGGTGGTGGAGGCGATGTTGCAGAATGCCGCCAGTGACCCGCTGCTCAACAAGGCGGTGCGTAAGCTACTTAACCAACGGGTGGGCCGCCGCTGGGAAACTGCCCGCGCCTCATCCGCCGCCTTCCTCGCTCTGCTCGACTACACACTGGCAAGTGACGATGGGCGCAACCCCGCCGCGTTCAGCGCGGGCAACGACGATGTGCCGCAGCCGCCCCGCAGCGGGCGCGAACAGGTGGGCGGCTACGATTATCAGGTCTACCTCAACGATACCATGCTGACCCAAGCGGCGGTTGATAGCCACAATCCCAGCGCGGGGCGCACCATACAACGCTGGGGGCTGGACAAGCTGCACACCGGCCCGAACGTGATCAAGATTGTCGGCAACGGCAACAGCCCGCTCTACTATGCGGTGACTACCTATGCTCGGCCCAGCATCAACGCCAGCTTTACCGCCAGCGATGACGATGCGGGCCGTTTCACCCCCGACAATCCCCGCGCCCTGCCCCCCGCCAGCGGCGACCTCAGCATCTCCCGCCAATACCAGAACCTCAGCCATCCGCAGGCGGGCAGCTTCAGCCTCAGCGATACGGTGCGGGTAACTTTGCAGGTGCAGGCGCAGCAGAGCCTCGCCCAAGTGGTGGTCAATGACCCCTTGCCCGCGGGATTCACCCCCATCGGCCTCGAACCGAGCAGCCCATCGCCCAGCCCCGCGCATCGCGCCCACCTCGACCCCGACAATCGCGGCGATGCCGACCCACCCATCAATCAGTTCACCGCCTATGCCCTTACCCCCAGCGCGGTCAACTTCTGGGTGGCGCGGCTGGATGCGGGCCAGACCTACACCTTCGTCTACCTCGCCCAAGCGCAGACCAGCGGCCAATTCGCCGCCCTGCCTAGCCTCGTCTATCCTGCCGCCGACCCTAATCATGCGGCGCACTCGGCCAGCAACCTTATCACCATCCTGCCTGCCACATCGCCATTATTTGAGAACGGGAGCATCATCAGCCTATGGAAAAGTTCGTCATCGAGGGCGGGCATAAGTTGAGCGGGGAGATTACCCCCACTGGCAACAAGAACGCCGCCCTGCCCCTGCTCGCCGCCTGCGTGCTGACCGACCAGCCGATTACTTACCGCAACCTGCCCCAAATCAACGATGTGCGGAATATGCTGGCGATATTGCAGGGCATCGGGGTGACGGTGGATACCAGCCGCTGGGACAGCGACAAGGCTGTGACCCTGACCGCCGGTCGCATCGAGTCGAGTGAGCTTGACTACGAGCTATGTCGCCGCATCCGCGCCAGCCTGCTGCTGATGGGGCCGATGCTGGGCCGCGTCGGGGAGGTGCGCGTCGGCAGGCCGGGCGGCGATTACATTGGCCGCCGTCCGGTGGATACCCACTTCCTCGCCCTTGAAGCGTTGGGGGCGGCGGCCACGATTGACCGCAGCACCTATTACCTGAAGGCCAAAGCCTTGCGCGGCGCAGATATATTCCTCAATGAAGCCAGCGTGACCGGCACCGAGAACGCGATTATGGCGGCGGCGTTGGCGGAGGGCAACACGGTCATCTGCAACGCCGCCTGCGAACCGCACGTGCAGGAGCTTTGCCACTTCCTCAACACGCTGGGGGCGAAGATTAGCGGGATTGGCAGCAACCAGTTGTTCATCGCCGGGGTGAAGCAACTAAGCGGCGGCGAACACACCATCGAGAGCGACCATATCGAGGTGGGCAGCTACATCGGGCTGGCGGCGGTTACGGGTGGCGAACTGCTTATCCGCAACGCCGTCCCTCAGCACCTCCGCATGACCGACCTCGTCTTCCGCCGCCTCGGGGTCGCACTGGAGATACGCGGCCCCGATCTGTTGGTGGCGGGCGAACAGCAATTGAAGGTGCAGTATGATATGCGCGGCGACATCCCCTACATTGATGACGCACCGTGGCCCGGCTTCCCCGCCGACCTGATGAGCATCGCCCTCACCGTGGCGACGCAGGCGAGTGGCACGATTATCATGTTCGAGAAGATGTTTGATGGGCGGCTGTTCTTCGTGGACAAGCTGAACGGGATGGGTGCCCGCATCATCCTCTGCGACCCCCACCGCGCGGTGGTGATTGGCCCCTCGCGGCTGCACGGCGACGAGGTGTCCAGCCCCGATATTCGCGCCGGTATGGCGGTGCTACTCGCCGCCCTTGCCGCCGATGGGGTCAGCGTCATCCGCAACATCCAGCAGATAGATAGGGGCTACGAGCGCATCGAGGAGCGGCTACAAGCGTTGGGCGCACGCATCGAGCGGGTACAAGACTAGCCGGAACTAGAATGAAGAAGGTGGAATCTAGAATCAAAGGCATAATGCCTCATTCTACCTTCTACCTTCTTCATTTCCCTTTGGAGGCACATGGGCATCATATTGGGTTTGACCGCCGCGCTCTGTTGGGGGACGGCGGATTTTATGGCGGGGTATGCCGCGCGACAGATTGGTACGTACCGCGCCTTGTTGTTCATGCAATTCATTGGGCTGGCAGGGTTGAGCATCTACCTATTCGCTAGCGGCGAGATGGCGCGGTTGATGCAGAGCGTGGCGGTGGGGGTATGGGGCTGGGCCTTGCTCGGCGCGGGGCTGAACATCGTCAGTTCGTTGGCCCTGTACCGCTCCTTCGAGGTGGGGGTAATGAGCATCGTGTCGCCGATTGCCGCCAGCTACGCCGCGCTGACCGTGATATTGGCAATCCTCAGCGGCGAAACCCTCAGCCCGCTGCGGGCGGTGGGCATCGTCGCCGCGCTGCTGGGGGTGCTGCTCGCCTCCACTTCGCTGCGGGCGGCGGAGGCCGAACTGGTAAAGCGGCGGGGCAAGCTGCCGCCGGGGGTGGGGCTGGCGTTGGTGGCCGCGCTCGGCTTCGGGGTGGGCTTCTGGATGCTCGGCTTCCTGATAATCCCCCAATTGGGCGGGGTCGCGCCAGTATGGGTCTCGCGGCTCACTACTGTGCTGGTGTTGCCACTAATTGCCCGACCAATCGGCCAGAGCATCGCCCTGCCGCGGGGGGCAGTCTGGTGGCTCATCCTCGGCGTGGGCATCTTCGACACCGCTGCCTTCGTCGCCAACACCATCGGCCTCACCACCGACCAAGTGGCGGTAGTCAGCGTCATCGCTTCGTTGTTCAGTGCGGTCACGGTGCTGCTGGCGTGGGTGTTTCTGCGCGAACGGCTGGCGTGGAATCAGTGGCTGGGGATTGGCATCATCTTCGTGGGGGTCGCGCTGGTCAGCGTCCGCACCGGCTAGATTATCACCGTCACCACCCCCACGAGGGTAATCAACGCCCCGATAATCGCGGTGGGGGGAGGCTGCTGGTGGAGGAATATCGCGCTGAGGATGATGCCTCCGGTCACTTCTTGGGTGGCAATCACGTTCACGTAGGTGGCATGGGCGAGACGCAAACCGGCGTTATACAGAGTATGGCCGAGGGCGAGGGGGAAGAGGCCGAGGGCCAACACCGCCAGCAACGCACCGACCGGGAAATCTAGCGGGCGGGTCAGCACTCCGTAGACCGCGCCGGGCAGCAGCCAGACGGCGGCAAGGCCGTACACCGCCGCTGCATAGGTGAACAGGCTGTAATTGTCGCGCTCGTAGCGGCCCATCACCGAGTATAGCCCGAACATCACCGCCGAACCGAGCGCGAGGCCATCGCCCAGCAGCATCGTGCCGCCCAACTGCGGCTCGAACCCCTCTAGCACCGCCACCCCGATAATCGCCACCCCGATGCCCAGCCACTTGCGGGCGGCCAGCGTTTCGTGCAGGAACAGGGTGGAGAACAGGGCGACGAAGATAGGCGCGGTGTAGACGAGGGCGAGGGCGTGGGCAGCAGTGGTGAAGTTGAGGCTGGCGATGTAGAGCAGGAAGTGGGCGGCGGCGACCAATCCGTAGCCGAGGAAGCGGGGCAGCGCGGCGCGGGGCGGCAGCCGTTCGCCGCGCACCATCCGCAACCCGCCAATCACCAGCGCGGCAATCAGCATTCGGCCAAAGGTCTTCTCGTAGGGCGATAGCGGCTCCGCCCACGCCGCCAGCACCGGGCTGGTGCTGAAAAAGAACACCGCCACCCCCACGTACAACAATCCCAAATTGAGGTTTGAGGTTTGAGGTTTGAGGTTTGCGTGGTCCGCTTTAGTTAGGGGGGTTTCCTCCTCTAGTCCTTCTCCAATTGCTGTGATTTTGGCCTCATCTTCGTGCATAAATCTCCCCTGTGCTATAATGAGATCAGCCTGACCACCCTTCCAGTGGTGGGGATAATGATTAGCCCGCATGGGGTTGTCATTTGGCGTAGCCCGATTATAGCATAGCGAGCAAACTTAGCATGGGCAAGCAGCACATTATCCACATCGGGCCTAGCGGGGTGGGCAAGAGCAGCGTGGCCGCCGCGCTAGCCGCCCGTATCGGCTGGGCGGGGCGGGACAGCGATGCCGAGGTCGAACGCATCGCCGGGCAACGCATCGCCGCCATCTTCGCGGGCATGGACGAGGCCGCCTTTCGGCTGCTGGAGAGCGGGGTGATCGCGCGGGCGGTGCAGTCGCCTACCCCGACCGTAATTGCGGTGGGGGGCGGCGCGGTGTTGGATGCCGCCAATCGGGGGTGGATGAGCGAACAGGGGCGGATTTTCTACCTGAGCGCGAAGCCGCCCACTATCTTGCAGCGGCTGCGGCAGGTGGGGCTAGACGAACGTCCCCTCTTGTCCGGCGACGACCCTATGGCCCGCATCGAGGGCCAATCGCGCGAACGGGGGCCGCTCTACCATGCGCTAGCCGAAGCCGAGTTCGCCACCGACGGGCTTGAAGTCGCGGGCGTGGTCGAACAAATCGTCGCCTACCTGTCCGCCCACCCCGCCGCCAACATCAGCGTGGGCGATTGGGTGGATGAGCTTAGGCGGCTGTTGGGGGAGGAGCGCGGCAGGCTGCGGGTCATCCACGATGAGGGGCTGACGCGAACCGTGTGGGGTAGGCTGGCCGAGTTTGGGCGGGAAAAGGACTTCTTTATGCTGCCTAGCGGCGAACAGGCCAAGAGCGTCGCCGAGTTGTCGCGCATCTACGACTGGCTGGCGGGGGTAGGCGTGGAGCGGGGTGAGACGGTGGTGGCAATCGGCGGGGGGGCAAGCAGCGATGTGGCCGGGTTCGCCGCCGCCACCTACCTGCGCGGCCTGCCCCTCATCCTTGTGCCCACCAGCCTGCTGGCGATGGTAGATGCGGCGATTGGGGGCAAGACTGCGGTCAATCTCGCGGCGGGCAAGAACCTTGTGGGCGCGTTCCAC
>JBBSEE010000194.1:0-5824 GCA_038239995.1 Chloroflexia bacterium
ATTGACTCAGTGGCCGGCACGCGGGTGAGGCTGGTGGAGTGGATGAACCGAGCAGACAGCCACGACCGTATGCCTAAGCCGGGCGGCCAGCAATACGTCTTCGACCTCGCCACCCGCCAGTTCGTGTCCCCTTAATCCCCGATTAGCCGCGCCGCTGCGCCAGTTCGATGAGGTTGCCCTCCGGGTCGGCGATGTAGCTGACCCGCTGGCCCCAAGGTTGGTCGGTGGGAGGCATGATGATAGTGCCGCCGTGTTCGACAAGGCGCGACACATCCGTATCCAGCGCATCGCTGTGCAGCGAGATCACGAACCGCTGCGTCCCGCTGCTGGTGAAGGATACGCCGAGGAAGCTCTCCATGAACCGCGCGTCGGTAAGCGCAAGGGTGAAGCTGCCCAAGCTCAGTTCCGCATAGTTGGGGATTTGCCGCGCCAGCGTGAAGCCGCCCGCCTGCGTGTAGAAGCGTATCATCTTCTCCGCGTCGGCGCAGACCAACAGCAGCAAGCTACGTTCTTCGGTAATCGCCATGCTCGCTCCACACTTTCAAGCCCCCAGCGGGGGGCTTTGCGCTTTGCGGGCTAGTCATCTCAGCGTCGCCTGAAGGTATCGAGCAGGCCCTTGCGCTGGCTGGGCAGGGGGGCAACGGGCGCGTCGCTATCCTGCTGCCAGTTGCGGTTGGAGGCCGGGGAGGTGGCCGGGATGCTGGTGAGCGGGCCACGCTTGCGCCCCTCGGCGGTGGCCCGTTCCGCCTCTAGCTCGGCCTCGCGCTCCTCGGCGATGCGGCGCATTAGCGAAACTAGCTGATGGGTCTCGGCCTCGTTGATGAGCGCAGCCTGCATTCGGGTAAGTTCGCCCCGCAGGCTGACGATAAAATCACCCCGCCCCAGCAGCTTGTCCGCCCCGCTGCCACGCACTTGGGTGAGGGTTTCGCCCTCCGCCTCGGCCAATCGCCCCACGATGCGGGCGGGGAACATGGTGCTATCCACCAAATCGCCCAGCGCGGCGGGGTGGCTGCTGCCCACCACAAAGTATATCGCCCCTTGCCGCCCCCGCTGCAACAGGCGATGTAGCAGCCGGTCGCGGTTCTCATCCACCCCCAGCATATCGGCTAGCTCGTCAATGAACACCACAATCGCGGGGCTGCTGATATGCTCATCAGTGCGCCACTCCATTTGCCGCGCCAGCCACGCGAACCGCGCCGAAGCGTCCAGCGGGTCGGTCACGGGCGGGCCAATCAGATGGGGCAAGCCGGTCCAGTCCGCCCACACCCCGCCGCCCTTGCCCCGCTTGCGGCCCACATCCACCAGCATCATCTCTAGCTCGTCCGGCCCATTGGCAAGCGCGAGGCTGGCAATCATTGCCGCCATCAGAGCGGTCTTGCCGCTACCCACCTCCCCGCCAATCAACAGGTTGGACACTTCGGGGCTGGACAGGCGTAGCAGCAGCGGCGTACCCTCGTAGTCCAACCCCAGCAGGGCGGTCACGGGTGGCACCGCGTTGCCCGCCGCGTCGTTCTCGCGGTTGAGTTGCTGGTAGAGGGGCAGCAGCCGTACACTGGTGGGGTCGCTGCGCGGTATCTCTACCGCTACGTTAGCATCGTGCTTCGCCACGCGACAGGAGCCGACCCCCAAATAGGCGGCCAGCTTATCGGTCAAGGCGGCCACCCGCCCCGCCCGCACCCCCGGCCCCAGCGTCAGGTTGAAACTAATCAGGCGCGGCGACAATGCCCCACCCTCCACCTGCGCGGCCACCCCGTGACGGGCAAGGAAGTCCTCGATAGCGTTAGCCTGCTGTTCCAGTATCTCGTTCATGGTGTCAGCTTTGAGTTTGGAATTAGGGTTTAGTTCTCGGTTTATAGCTATTATACTCCAAACTTTGGTTATCGTAAACCTGCAACTAAAATGTTACGCCCCAACCGTCGTTCGGCGGGGCGTAAGCAAGGTTGGTTCACTTCGCGGGTCAACGCGCGGGCGCACGCCCCGTCTCAGTCCACCACCTCGTAATCGTGCGGCTTGATGATGGCGATGACCACCCCTTGCACCTGCACGCGGTCTTCGCCCCGCTCCGGGTAGATGCGAATCGGGTTGGTCGCGGCAGTCGCCGACTTGAGGAACACGTGGTCGCGCTTGCGGTGGAACTCCTTGAGGGTGACATAGCCTTCGGGGTCGAGCGAATCGGTCAGCACTGCGACCACGAAATCACCATCAATCGCGTAGTCCTGCGGTTGCACCAGCACAATGTCGCCGCTGGCGATGCCCACATGGGTCATCGAGGTGCCGCGCACGCGCAGGGCGTAAACCCCGCGCTTGGCGAGGAAGTCATCTACCGCCACGCACTCGCCGTTCTGCTCATGCATCGCAATGGTGACATCGTATTGACCGGCGGCGATGCTACCGACCAGCGGGGCAAGTGCTTGGCGCGGCTTGAGGGCGCGTTGCAGCCACTCCGCCGCCCCCACCAGCGCGTGTTCTACCACCGACACGCTGCTGTTATACTCGCTGCGCGGGGGGCGGGCCTGCATCTGCTTCTCGCCGAGGGTACGGGCGGCGGCGCGGCGCGGCTTGATGTCAATATTGTTATCTGCCGTGCGCGTCCATACCGATGCCTCGTGGTTAGACCAGCGTGCCATAATTCTCCCCCTCTCTTGGAGCAAGCAACGATAAATTATGCAGCGCAAGGCACCAAATGGCCCGCTGCCCGCGCCGCCCCCACCATGCCTCCCCCATGGGAGGAATAACCCAACTCCCCTCCCACCGGGAGGGGCTGGGGGTGGGCCTACGCAAGTTTAGAATATCTGGCGAATCACCGCGACTACCCGCCCCTGTATCCGCAGATTGTTGGGGTCGGTGAAGATCGGCTGCATCGTCGAGTTGGCGGGTTGCAGGCGGATGCGGCCATCCTCTTCGTGGTAGAGCCGCTTCAGGGTGGTGGCCTTCTCCTCCTCCAGCCATGCGGCGACGGTTTCGCCATCTTCGGCGGTGTCTTGGCTGTGCATCACCACGAGGTCGCCATCATTGATCAGGTCTTCAATCATGGATTGACCCTTGACCCGCAGCACGAACAGCCCATCCTGCTTGCCCGCATAGCGACCGACGAGGTCGGGGGTGATTTCGATAGTCTCCATGCTATCGTCGTACCGCCCGGCGGTCAGTTCCTCAAACACGGGTAGCGGTTGACCAGCGGCGATGTTGCCCGCGATTGGCAGCATCATGGTGCGGCGGTCAGGTAGGCCGAGGACTTTGATAGTGCGTGACCGCTTGCCATCGCGCTGAATCAGGCTGCGCTCCTCTAGGCGGTCGAGGTTGTAGTCCACCACCGAGGTCGAGGAGATGGTCAGGGCGTTCATGATGTCGCGGATGCTGGGCGAATAGCCAGACTGCTCCCAGAAGTCCTTGATGTACTGGAAAATCTTCTCTTGTAGCTTGGAGAGACGTTCGGATTTACGCATGGGTAAACCTCCTTCTATTCAAGGCTCATTATATCTTAGAACGCCCGTGCTTGTCAATAGTTTTACGGCCATTTGTTCTAAAATTGCCCAAATTGCCGAAAAATCGCCCAATCCGGCCCCGCCCTTCTTTTGATGTACCAGCCGCTATTGCGTAATCGGGCAAAAGCAGATACAATTAGGCCAAACCTCAACCCATGATTATAGTTCGTAAGGAGGGCAAGGCATGACCGCGCTCGACATTCTGTTGATACTAGGCATCATCTTGTTTATGGTGCTAGGCTTCGCGCAAGGGGTGGTGAAGGTGTTGTTCATCATCGTCGCCACCATCCTCGGCCTGATGCTCGGCTCGACCATCTATCAGCCCACCGCTGACTGGCTTGCCCCGCAAATTCTGGGCAAAAACAAGCTCGCCACCCTGCCTTTCTCGCTGACCATCTTCTTCGTCATCGTCTTCATCATCACCGTCCTGCTCACCCTGTTCCTGTTCACCTCCTTCAAGTACGCCGCCCTGCCCAACAGCCTGCTGGCGATTGACAAGGTGGGGGGAATGGTGCTGGGGCTGGTGCTGGGGGTGTTGGCCCTCAGCATCATCGTGCTGTTCCTCAAGGTGGGCAGCGATTTGACTGCGGGCACCGACGCTTCCAGCATCCCGGTGGTCGGCTTTCTGGTGCGCGATGTTAGCTCATCGCAGGTGGCAAAGGTGCTGCTCTCCACCCAAAGCCTGATTCAGGCGGTGATTAGCCCGATTGTGGATACGCGCCAAAACCTGCTCTTCTTCACCACTGGCAAGTAGGATGACCTTGAACCCGAAAACCCTGCACACCCTCGAATACCCCAAAGTGCTGCAAAAGCTGGCCGCCTACGCCTCGTTCTCGGCGGGGCGTGAGTTGATTGCCGCCCTCGAACCGAGCAGTGATATTGATGAGGTGCGGGCTCGTATGGAGTTGACCACCGAGGCGGTGCGCCTGCTGCAACTCAAGCCCGACCTTACCCTCGGCGGGGCGCACGACATCCGCGATTACGTGCGCCAAGCAGAGATGGGCGGGGTCATCCTTGCCACCGCCTTCCTCGACATCGAATCCACCCTCGTCAGCAGCCGCACCCTCCGCGCTGCTATCCTGCGCCTCGCTGAAAGCCGCGAGGGTGAACTCCCCAACCTCAGTGAAATCGCCCGCAAGCTCGCTAACCTGCCGATGCTGGAGCAGGCGATTAACCGTACCATTGCCCCTAACGGCGAAGTGCTGGACACCGCCTCCGCCGCCCTCGCCAATATCCGCGCTCACATCAAGACCGCCTACAATCGGCTGATGGATAAGCTGAACTCGATATTGACCAGCTCACATTACGCCACTGCCCTGCAAGAGCCGATTATCACCATTCGCAACGGTCGCTACGTGGTGCCGGTGAAGGCCGACTTCAAGAAGACGGTGCGCGGCATCATCCACGACCAGTCCGGCAGTGGGGCTACTGTGTTCATCGAACCGATGGAAACGGTGGACCTGAACAATACGTGGCGGCAGTTGCAACTCGATGAGCAAGAGGAGATTGAGAAGGTGCTGCGGGCACTCAGTGGGCAGCTTGCCAACTATAACCTCGAACTGCGCCAGACCGTCACCGCCCTCGCCGAGATTGACCTCGCGGTTGCCAAAGCGAAGTATAGCCTCGACACCGACGCGCACCCTCCTCGCCTGCTGCCCGCCCGCGAAGCCGCCGCCTTTGCCGCCAAATCGGCCCATAATGGCGACCCGCGCGGCCTGCTGTTCAAGGCCGCCCGTCATCCCCTGCTCACCGGCAAGGTGGTGCCGATTACTATCGAACTGGGGGATAGCTTCCGCGTGCTGATCATCACCGGCCCGAACACCGGGGGTAAGACCGTAGCCCTGAAGACGGTCGGCTTGCTCAGTCTGATGGCCCAAGCGGGTCTGCATATCCCCGCAGATGAGGGCAGCGTGGCGTTGGTGTTCAACCAAGTCTTCGCCGACATTGGCGACGAGCAGAGCATCGAGCAGAGCCTGTCCACCTTCTCCTCGCACCTCAGCAACATCGTGAAAATCTTGCAAGAGGCGGAGCCGGGGGCGTTGATACTGCTAGACGAACTAGGCGCAGGCACCGACCCCACCGAGGGTGCGGCCCTTGCCCGCAGCATCGTCAGTCATCTGCTAGAGCGCGGGGCGTTGGCGGTGGCGACCAGCCACTATTCCGAACTGAAGAGCTTTGCCTACAACACCGCGGGGGTAGAGAACGCCAGCGTGGAGTTCAACGTGGAAACCCTGTCGCCCACCTATCGTCTCACCATAGGCTTGCCGGGGCGGAGCAACGCGCTGGCAATCGCCCGCCGCCTCGGTTTGCCCCAGACTATCATCGAAAACGCGCAGGAG
>JBBSEE010000195.1:0-5812 GCA_038239995.1 Chloroflexia bacterium
CGCCAAACGGATGGGTCGCGTCACCCTCAACCCAGTCGCCCACTTCGACCCGCTCGGCTTCACTCTGATGGTGATGCTAGCAGCGCAAATCGGGGGGTTCGCATGGGGCAAGCCCACGCCGGTCAACCCCTCCAACCTCGCGGGGGGGCGACGGGGCAACTCAGTGGTCGCCCTCGCCGGGCCGTTCGCCAACATCATCGTGGCAACCGCCTTCGCTATTCCGTTCCGCTTCGCCCCCAACCTACCCCCCGATGTGTCGGCGATTCTGCTCTATATCGTCTACGCCAACATCCTACTGTTCAGCTTCAATCTCATCCCCATCCCCCCGCTGGACGGCTTCGGCATCGTCAGCGGCTTGGTCAGCAACACGTGGTATCGCATCATCGCCCCGCTATACCGCAACGGTATCGTCATCTTGCTGGTAGTCGCCTTCGGGTTGCCTATCTTCCTGCACGTCAGCATACTGGGGCGGGCGATTGGGCCGGTCGAGAGCCTGCTGTTCAAGCTGTTGACGGGGCAGGGTTAGGGTTGGCCGCGACTGTGGTCTACCGCGCCCGCCAGTTCGTTCATGCCCTCGGCGCGTTGGCAAGCGGGGGGCAACACACTGCGGCGGATGCGGCTGCGCTGGACACTTACCTCACCCCCGCGCAACGTGCCCTCTTCCACGCGATGCCCGCCCATGACCGCCGCCATAGCCTTGCGGTACTGCATACCCTCGTGCGTGAAGGGGAGACCGACCCTGACCTACTCGCCGCCGCGTTGCTCCACGATGTGGGCAAGAGCGAGTACGACGTGAACGGCCAGCGCATCGCCACCGTGCCGCTATGGTGCCGAGTGCTGCGGGTGCTTATCCTGCGGCTGCCGCGCGGCGAACGGCTGATGATGCGGCTCGCGGCAGCCGGGGCGCGGCGGCGCAAGGGGCTGCGCCACGCCCTCTACCTTAGCTGGGAGCATCCCCGGCTAGGCGCGGAGATTGCCACGCGGCTGGGGGTGTCGCCGCTATGCGCGATGCTCATCCGCGAACATATGCGCCCCCCCCACCCCGACGACCCACCCCTGCTCATCGCGCTGCAACGCGCCGACGACCGAAACTTATGCCCACCCTAACTCAGCACTCAGGGCGTGCGCCACACGCCCCTACATTCACTCATCACTCAAGGTACGAGGTGCAACTGCCGGAGTTCGCCGGGCCGTTGGACCTGCTGCTGCAACTTATCGAGAAGAATGAGCTAGAGATTACCAAGCTGGCCCTCGCGCAGGTGGCCGACCAGTACCTTGCCTACCTGCGTGAAGGTGAGCGCAAGCCGGATGTGGGCGAGATGGCCGCCTTCCTCGTAGTCGCCGCCAAGCTGCTCTACCTAAAGTCGCAGCAACTGTTGCCTAAGCCGCCGCTGAAGCCGGTGGAGGAGAAGGACGAGGCCGAGGAGGTGGGGGAGGAGCTAGTCCGCCGCCTACAGGAGTATCGCCAGATTAAGAGCGCGGCAGAGGAACTGAAGCGACGGGAGCAACGGGGTGAGCATAGCTATTTGCGTCGTCAGCCGCCCCCCGATGTCCGCCCCCACTTCGATGATTACGGCTTGAGCGGGGTGACGCTGGCGCAATTGTCCGCCCTCGCCCGCCGCCGCACCCAGTTGCTCCTCAGCCTCGACGCGAACAGCAAGCCCCGCCCGCCCTCGCCGCTGCAACCGTGGCGGGTATCGGTATCGGCGCGGCTGAAGGAGCTACGAGCGCGGCTGGGGCAGACCCACCGCTACACCTTCAACGAGTTGCTAGCCGCTCACCCCGCCCCTACCCGCATCGGTCGCGCCCACGAAACGGTGCTAACCTTCATGGCGGTGCTGGAGATGATGCGGCGGCGGGTAGCACGGGTGGAGCAGGACCAGCCGTTTGGGGAGATTGTCATCAGTGAGCGACCAGCCGATTAACCCCGTCATCACCCTGACTACCGACTTCGGCACCGCCGATGGTTATGTCGGTACGCTCAAAGGGGTCATCTACGCGCTCAATCCTGCCGCGCGGGTGATTGACCTCAGCCACGAGGTTGCCCCCCAGCGCATCGCCGAGGCCGCCTTCGTCCTCTACCGCGCCTATCGCTTCTTCCCCGCCCACACCATCCACGTGGCGGTAGTTGACCCCGGTGTGGGCAGCGAACGCAAGTGCGTGCTACTGGACACCGCGCATGGCCGCTTCATCGCCCCCGACAATGGCCTGCTCACCTATGTCTACCAAGCGGAGCAGCAGATACTCGCCGACCCCGCCCACGAGGCCCCGTTTGCGGTCTCCCCCTTCGCCGACTTGCCGCCCAACGCGCCTCACCCGCCCGTCTACGAAATCAGCAACCCCGCCTATCGGCTGCACACCCTGAGCCGCACCTTTCATGGCCGCGACGTATTCGCCCCCGCTGCTGCCCATCTCAGCCTCGGTGTAGCGGCGGCGGAGTTCGGGCCGCGCATCGCGGGGCTGACCCTGCTGCCCAATGCCGCCCCCCGCCACGAAGCGAACCGCATCATCGGCCATGTGCTGCACATTGACCGCTTCGGCAACCTGATTACCAATATTGACGATGCGCTGATGACCCAGTTGCATCCCGACCGCGCCATGCTCCGCGCCGCCGTAGGTCGCGACAACATCTGCCCCCTGTTCAACACCTATGCCGACGCGGATGAGGGGGCCTTGTTGGCGTTGGTGGGCAGCGAACGGATGCTGGAGATTGCGGTCCGCAACGGCTCGGCGGCGCGACGACTAGGGGCACGGGTGGGCGACCCAGTGGTGGTCATGGTGGCAGGGTAAAGGCTGGCGATAAAAACATAAAAACATCAAAAGACCTAGAAAAAGGCGGGTGGAAGCGACAAATTGAGCGTAAGCTTGGCACAGCAAAAGCAATATAAGGAAACATAATAGTTATAAGGAGATGCGTGGAAGTAAACTTAGTTTATGTTATAGATTATCCCTGTTTAGTTCCCAGCGGCCAAACTTACGCGAGCCGACAAAGGTAATCTTACCTTCTTTCCGTAGTGCGGCTAGCAAGCGATGGATTTGATTACGGCTCTTCAAGGACAAAACCGCTTCAAAATCCGTAATGCCGCCGCTACCCACGCGCCGCAGATGCTTGAGGATTAGCTCTTTATTTTGCTCAGTATCCAAACCTATTTCGCGTGTGTAAGTACCAGACATACCAGTAAGTTCATAATAGCGGTGCGATAGAACATACCTTGCTCCCTTGCCATAACCTGCCATTTCGAGGACAGCAACCTTACGGAGCTTGGCTGCCCGCTCCTTCAACTCGTGAGGTATGGGTCGCTTATCATGCACATAATCAAGCACGCGCAAATCATCAAGCGTAAACCGTTGTTGTTTCTCCTCGGTAATCTTGTTAAGGAAGCGAACAAAGTTAGGGTCCTTAACCGTCCCCTGAAGCACAAGCCTGACCTCACTCTGGTCTGAGGCGGAAATATCTGGCAAGGGCTTACTTTCTTGAATAGACAAGCGGTACATCTGGTCGAACCCTTGCCCCGATCGCTCTACCAATCCGCACCGGCTAAAACTCTCGGCGATGAGGCGGTTGCGGGGGCTTTGCTTGACCAAAATGTTATCGGGGGTAACACCATCCGGTAGCCCACCGGGGCTGAGTATCTGCACATAGTCGGGATACTGGCGGATGAACACCGAACCGGGCCGCGTGTAATCACGGTGGCTAACTGCGTTCAGCAGCCCTTCACGCACCACCGTTTCGTTGAACGAGGGGATGTCAGTGATGAACAGCCCATCTTGGATGTGATACTTTTTGTTCCGCAAGTTAATGATCTCCCATAGGGTGTCGAAAATCAAGAAGAACCCTTGTCGGAACTCGCGGCGGTCATCATATTCAATTGCGGCTGGGTCGTGACGATACTCGAACACTATCTCTGCTTGGCTTAGATGCTAGCTCAGGGCCGCAGCCGAACCAAAGAGGACCAGAGCGGCGTAGGTGATGCCCTTATCGCTAATTAGCCCTACATCACGCAGCAACTGTGCATTCTCAAGGTCGGCAAGGTTCTCATTACCCGATTTGCGGTACAAGCGGGTGCGAAACTCCTTAATCGCGGCAGCATCAAGGTCTTCAAAGTGAGCTTCTCTGCTAAACTCCGCCGAGTAGTCTTGCACCGCTTCAGCGAAGATGCGCTTAAGCATATCTGTGGTCATCGCCATCACGCTCTCACCGGAGCGCATCCAATAAGTCCCTTTGTAACTGATAGGCACACCAAGCGGTCGGGAGGGTACGTCGAAAACCAATACTCGACCATTTAGATGCTGATACTCATGTATCGCCACCCGCAGGTGAAGCTCCATGACCAAGCGATACTTAGCTTCACCAAGATTGGGGTAGGCGGCGGTACCCGCCACCTGATGAGGTAGGCTATTGGTTACGCCCAGTACCAATTTGCCACCCCCTTCATTTGCGAGAGCGGCACAGTATTTAGCGAGTTCTTCTGGGGGAAAATGATTCTTCGCCTGCTTGAACTCCAGATGCTCATCTTCACGGCTGTTTAGCCATTGGTCTAGCTCAGTTGGGCTAATCATCGGGTAAACCTCGCTTCTGCGTCGCTGATAGCCAAATTATACATTGAACAATCTGTTCACGCAATATGTGTGGCCTAGTTGTCAAGTGGCTTGACAAGAACTTGCGAATCGGTATAATTATAGGATGAGGGAGCCGCGCGTACAACAGCATCTCTCTCCTTGCGGTTAGCTCTATGGAAGGGGCGACGCAAGGCAAAGGCAGGCTAACCCCCCATGCTGAAAATCACCGCGCAGCGGCCACCCTCCGTCCCCGCCCCACCCATCCCTGCCCCGCTAACTCCCGTCTCGCGCCCCCGCCGCCGCCAGCTTATCTATCAGCAAATCCGCACTACCACCCGCCACCTTGTCCACCCCTTTGTGATGGCCCTCGGTTGGCCCTCGGCGGCGACGGTGTATCATCGTCGTCGGCTGCTCGAAGCCGCGCTCATCGGCCTGCTGCTGGCGGAACTGCTGCTGCTCGCTATCCTGCTGCTTAGTTGGCTCGCCCCACCCCCGCCGCTTGTGGTGCAGGTGGGCGAAGCTAAACCCCTAGTTATCACCCATTTCCCCACCCAGCCGCTAGGCCTGCATTGGCAAGGACGCGGCCTCAACAACCAGATTGACCTCTACCTCCGCTAATCGCTGAGGCAGCCGCGCATTGTAGTCTATCTTGTACACCCACACGTCGTCTTGATGCCAGACCAGCACGGCATGGGGGTTGCCCGCCAGCGCGGAGGCGCGGACTACCCCGCCCCGCGACCCCACGTAGATGTAGCTGATGCCATAACGCTTCAGCGTGCCCCAACTGCCCTCATCGTTGAACTTAGTCGAGGCAATCGTGGTGTCGAAGGTCATCGCTAGGTAGTTGGGGTCGGCGATGCGCTCATTGTAGGTGGGCTGCGGCGGCGCGGTCGAGGCGCGGACCTGCGCGACATCGCCACCGGCGAGGCGGGTGAGCAGCGGCAGCCACAGCCCCGCATCCGAACCCTGTGCCAGCGTGGGGGCCCAGTTGAAGCCGAAATCGCTGACGAGGAAACGGGCATCGGGGGGCGTATGGGCCGCAATCCAGACCATGGCGGCGCGGTCTTGGGCCAGCACGTAGGGTTTGGCATCGAGGAAGTTTAGCTGCGGCGGAATCGCGGCCAGCCCCCCCGCCAGCGTGACTATCGCCAGCCCCAGCTTGGCGGCGCGGATGAGCGCGGGGGCATCGGGCGGCGGATGGGTGCGGTATAGGCCCATCAACCTTGCCCCCCCGCCCAGCAGCCGCGCCACC
>JBBSEE010000196.1:0-5795 GCA_038239995.1 Chloroflexia bacterium
GGTCGGCGGTGAATTGCAGCTTCAACTTGTCGGCCTCGTCGGGGCGTTCGATGCGTTCCAGTCGCTCAAGCTTCTTATGCCGCCCCCGCGCCTACCGATAGCGTTGCCCCGCCATGTAGCGGCGGATGAAGTCCTCGGTCTTGGCAATATGCTCCTGCTGCGCGGTATACTCGTTCATCCGCCGCTCCAGCCGCTCGGCCTTGAGGTCGAGGTAGCGGGCGTAACCGGCGGGATAATCCTCCAGCGTACCGAAGGCCATATCGAGGGTGCGGGTGGTGGTCTTGTCGAGGAAGTAGCGGTCATGGGAGATGAGGATGACGCTGCCCGGCCACTTGGTGAGGAAGTTCTCTAGCCATTCGAGGGCGGCGAGGTCGAGGTGGTTGGTCGGCTCGTCCAGCAGCAGCAGGTCGGGGTTGGTGAGCAACGCCTTGGCCAACGCCGCCCGCGTCTTCTGCCCGCCACTGAGTTTGCCGAGCGGGTGATTGAACTGGCCGCGATTGAAGCCGAGGCCCATCAACACCTGTTCGATGCGGGTTTCGTAGTCGTAGCCGCCCATCTCCTCGAAGCGGTGTTGTAGGTCGCCATAGGCATCAGTAAGGGCGGCATAGGTGCTGCCTATCCCGCCCGCGCTCATCGCCGCCTCTAGCTGGCGCATCCGCTCCTGCATCTCCTGCACCTCGGCGAACGCGCTGTGCATCTCCCCAATCAGGGTTTGGCCGGAATCGCCGATGTAAGTCACTTCTTGGGGCAGATAGGTGATGCGTAGCCCCTTGGCCTTGATGATCTCGCCGCTGTCCGCTTCCTCTAGCCCGGCGATAATCTTCAGCAGGGTACTCTTGCCTGCGCCGTTCACCCCCACGAGCGCGACCCGTTCGTCCTCGGCAATCTGGAACGATACATTCTTGAATATCTGGGTGACGACGTAGGACTTGCTCAGTTTGTTGACGGTCAGAATGGTAGCCATGAATCGGTACAACCTTCTCTATCTAGGTTATGCCCAAGACCAGAAGCCCCATTGCTTCCGGCTTTGCGCTTATCATAAATTATAGCGCACGTTTGCTTCGAGGGCAATATTTGGGCCATCATCGCCCATTAAAATACAGCTAGGGATGTATTAGACATATACCTTACCAGCGTGGCAAGGGCGGTAACACTTTCTAATATAATGTTAACCCATGATTCATTGCGGCCTTTGCCCCCGAATTGTTATAATTCGGATTCAGAAGCAGCATTCACTAGCCGCATTTGGAGCGTGCGTCGCGTCCTTTTTTGTTTATGGGACAAAAGTTCTACTCCAAGTTAGGCCCAAAGTATGACCCTCCGGCGCAACCTTGACGCTTGTTCGCGTGTATTATATGTACCCAAGCAGTCAGGGGTTGAACATGATATAGACTCTGGTAAGCGGGGCTTATCTCCCACCCTCGATTTTGTCCCTATGGGGCGAGAATGAGGGCAACCGGGTCTATTAAAGTTCAATTAGAGCCTGTGCCGTCAAGCGCAACAGCGTAGTAAAGGCTGAAACTTATGCTCATGCTGCGGCGTTATACATACATAGGCAGCCCCGCCAGAACCCTGCGTTCGGCTGGGCCGATGCCCTATGTAGCACACCCGCCTGCCCCACCACGCGAAGGGGTTGACGGGGGAAGGAGGTGGTTGACCATGCTAAATGTGTTCGATGAACTGGATGAGCTAACCGGGCGGGCCTCGCGGCACGGCTGGTTGGCACAGCTTGAGGGCATGGGCGGTATTATCAACCTGACTGAAGATGAACTGCGTGCCGATACCAGCTTCGACCTTATCAACCTTGCTGATGATGTCGAGCCGGACGACCACGCCCTCGCCTTGGAGGAGGAGCGGATGATGGATTTGCGAGAACAGGCCGGTATCCGGCATGGCAACGAAGAGGACTTCCCCGCTAGCCCCGCACCACAGAACGACCTTGAACACAAGAGCGCGGAGGATTCGGTGGGGATGTACCTGCGCGAGATTGGCCGCGTGTCGCTGCTGACCGCCGCCGATGAGGTCAACCTTGCGATTGCGATGCAGCGGGGCAACCGTGCTACCTACTGCTTGCAGCGGGAGATGATGTCGCATGATGAGCGGCAGCAGATGCGGAACGAGCAGTCGCGCGGTCAAGCCGCCCGCCGCCGCCTGATCGAGGCCAACCTCCGTCTGGTGGTCAGCGTGGCCCGCAAGTACGCAGGGCGGGGTATCAGCCTGCTGGACCTGATCCAAGAGGGTAACTTTGGGCTGCTTCGCGCGGTTGACCGCTTCGACTATCGCAAGGGCCACCGCTTCAGCACTTACGCCACGTGGTGGATTCGACAGGCGATTACCCGCGCCATCGCCGACCAGAGCCGCACTATTCGTCTGCCCGTCCACATGGTCGAGGCGGTCGGTCGCCTGACCCAGACCTCGCATCGCTTGCAGCAGGAGCTAGGCCGCGACCCCACCGCTGAGGAAATCGCCGAGCGGATGCAAGTCACCCCAGAGAAGGTGCGGATGATTGTCTCCGCCAGCCAGCAAACTGTCTCCCTTGAGATGCCAATCGGTGAGGAGGAGGATGCTGCGCTGGGGGACATCATCGAGGATGCCAACTCGGTGCAACCCGCCGAGGCGGCCACCGCTACCCTGATGCGCGACGAGGTGGCGGATATGCTAGCTGGTCTCACCCTGCGCGAACGCAAGGTTATCGCCCTGCGCTACGGGCTGGAGGATGGCTACAACCGCACGCTGGCGGAACTCGGCCACGAGCTAGGGGTCAGCCGCGAACGGGTGCGCCAAATCGAGGCTGAGGCTCTCACCAAGCTACGTCACGCCAAGGAGACCGGGCGGCTGAAGGAATATTTGGATTAAACCTGAACCGCAACCTATATAACCTGAGGGGTAGCCACACGGCTGCCCCTTTTTGCTATTTTATCAACCAGCCACGTCGCAAACCATCTTCTATCCCCACTGCCCAATTGGCAGTTAGGTGTTCTCTAACGAACTCAAATAGGTGAAGGGCCACATCAGGGTCAACTGGGTTCTTCTCGTAGTTGGGGAGGAATCGGTACTCTCGGTCTGTATTGCGCTGTTTACGTAGCACGTATATCTGGTCTACTTTGTATTTCTGCAAGTTCACCGCGCCAGTCAACTTCAGCCACTTCATCACCACGATGTAAATGCCGTTGGGGATACGCGCCTTCAGTTCCTCGGCTGCCCTTGACGAGCCTTCCAGCATGGTTTTGTCTAGGTAGGTCTTGCACTCAATCGCTACTGCCGGGATGTCAAAGATATGAGTTTCCGCATCTCGTGTTACCGTCGGGGAGTCATACTCAGTTGGCTCAGTGGTAATCAGCGTTTGCGTCTCGCCTGCGTTTGCGTCTTGGGTGGGCGGAGTAGTGGCGCGGAATGAAGCTTCGACGGTTGTACCGATGACGAAATCGTGGTCTTTGCGTTCAATAGAGATATAGGGACGGTGAAGCGAGGCAGCAAATCCGGGTGGGGCAAAGAAGATGTCCTTGAACGAATGTGACTTACCGATGAGCGCATGACTGCCAAAGCCAGCGACCAGATCACGAAACAGATAGTATATGAACTCCTCAAGCACAGTAGAGTGAAGGTTGGAGCGAGAGTCGAACTTTTCGGCAAACCGCTGCTGGTCAATGAAGTTCTTGTATCCCTCGAACAACCTAACCCGCTCAGTAACTATAAGTCTGATTGCTTCTATACCAGATGTCGCTACTGGCCCGCTTAGGATGACATTTGCAGCGTGCCACTTATCGTACTCAGCGCGTATCTGGGCTAGATAGGCACGACTTTCAGCATCAGTGTACTTGCTGCGGCTTCTTTCCTTCTGGCACAAGTTGTCGCCGTGGACTAGCATAGGGTCAAGTTCTCCTTTAGATGTTGGGCAATTGCCTTAGCTAGTAGCGGCGGGACGGCATTTCCTATCTGGTTATACTGGCACAGAAAGCTTTCATCAAAACGTTCTTCCCGATGGAGCAGTTTGTGCGAAACGACTGTTTTCTTACCCATAAAGCGGAAGCTATCAGGAAAAGACTGAATACGCGCTCCTTCACGGGCGGTCAAATTGCGGTGCTGGAAAGGGTGAACGAAGTTAGCGTAGAACGAGGCGGCGATAGTATGTGAAGGCCGGTAAGGGTGCAATCGCCGATTATTCTGGTCATACTTCTTGCCAGACAATTCGCCATTGCCACTGCGCCGTCGCGCTCCATGTTCGGTCGGCACATCAGAGCCGGATGCTCCAATGGCTATTTGCTTGAACCGCTCCACCAATCTTGCCGAATGCTGCATCGCGGCGTGATTGTATAGCACTTGCTGGCGACTTCTCGCCCATGATTGATACTGATTGCTGGGCCGCGTATTGTATGGTTGTTCCTCTGTACCCTCACCCGCCTCAAGCTCCGGCAAATCGGAGATTGCTTGCCATAGCGTAACATAAGGTACCATTTCTTCACTATAGCTTGATGACAACTGCCCTTTAGTAACAGTAAGGTCTACGTGAGTACGCTTTGGTTCGCCTAGTACCCTCCCTTCGCGGTTGCCAACGATGAATACTCGCTCTCTAACTTGAGGGACACCGTAATCTGCGGCGTTCAACAACCAAATCCCGACTTGGTAGCCAATTTCTCTGAAGGTAGGCAGGATAATGTCTATCACCATTTCGCCTTCGGCGTTGGTGCGTGATAGTAGCCCCTTGACGTTCTCCATTATAAATGCTCTTGGTTCAAGCACGCAAACCCATTGGGCAAAGTTTGTAAATAGGCTGTTTCTGGGATCATTCGGGTCTTTCTTTGCTGGCCCCGCAACACTAAAACCCTGACAGGGCGGCCCGCCGATAATGACATCGGGCTTTATGGGACACGCAAGGCGAATAGCTTGATGGGAGTTGTACTCTCTTATATCTGCTTGCAGTGTTTGAGCTAGGGGATTGTTGTGGCGCAGTGTATCACAAGCCCAAGCGTCTATCTCTACCGATAGCGACTTGTTGAAGCCTGCCATTTCAAAGCCCAACCCAAATCCGCCTGCGCCAGCAAAGAGGTCAACGAACGTTGGTGTATTCATCATGTTTGCCTCACACATAAAATTAGTCGGATGCTAGAGGAACAATTGTACTACTGCACAGTTGGGTTTGCAACTCCTGTCTACACCAACCCCCAGCCCATCACCTGATTAACCAGCAGCAACATCCCCAGCGCGGTGAGGGTTAGGCCGGAGATGAGTTCGGCGCGTTCGCCTAGCCGTGCGCCCGCGCGGGAGCCGAGCCAGAGGCCGACGAAGGTGAGCGCGAACGCCTGCACCGCCACGTAGCCAAGGGCAAGACCCGAGCGAGACGTTCAACGCCCCTAGTGCGAAGCCGACCGCGAACTCGTCGAGGCTGACGCTGAGACCGGCCAGCAGCAGGCGGCGGTTGTCATCGGCGACCAGCGCGGGCTGCGCCTCCTGCTCGTTACTGAGGGCCTCGCGGATGGTGAGCAGTCCGACGATGAGCAGGATAATCGCCGCTGCATAACCGGCTACCTCGCTCAAGGCCGCGCTCAAGCTGCGACCCAGCAGCAGCCCCACCACCGGCATTCCCCCCTCGAACACGGCGAAGGTCAACCCCACCTTCAGCCAGCGTGAACGCGGCAGCCCCGCCAGACCCAACCCCAGTGCCACCGCCAGCGTATCCAGTCCTAGCGAAAGGAACAGCAGCAAGGTTGCGATGCTCAAAGGTTACTCCTTTGTCGAAGGCATGAGGGATGAGGGATGAGGGCTGTATAAACAACGTTTCGCCGACTCCCCTCCCA
>JBBSEE010000197.1:0-5776 GCA_038239995.1 Chloroflexia bacterium
CATGGCTGGTGGGCGCATCGCTGCCGCGCACCTCGGCTAGGGCGGTGTAATCCCGCTGCGCCCGTGCATAATCTTGTCGCCCCCACCGCGCCTCGGCCAAGCGGCGGCGGGTGATGCGCTGCATCGGGGGGGAGGTGGCCGCATCAGCAGCGGCTTGCAGCGGCAAGGTGCTGTCCCCGCTGCCCATCCCGGTCGCCATCCCCCCCACCAGCAGGGCGGCGGCGTGCCAGTCGGGGTCGCGCTGACCGAGCAGCGAGTCGGCGAGGCGCATCGCGATAGGGTAATCGTGTAGGGCGAAATCGGCGCGGGCCAGACCGAGGGCGGCGGCCCGATTGTGCCCGTCGCGGTTCAGCACGGTGAGGTAGGCTTGCGCGGCATAGGTGTAGCGGCCCGCGTTCATCCACTCATCCGCCTTGTGGATGAGGGCATCGTCGTCGGGGCGGAGCAGCATCCACAGCACCAGCCCAACTAGGGTGGCGACGAAGGCTATCTGCCCCGCCACCAGCCAGAGACGAGGCACACGGTCGCGCTCTACTGGGGCCGATTGTTCCATATTGCCTGCAACTCAGGGGGGAAGAGGCCCACGATGAAGGAGAAGCCCTGTATCATAATCCCCGCGATTTTGGAGCCAGCGATGGCATCGTGCAGGAAGGGGGTGGGGAACACGGTGCCCCCCACCAGCACCACCTCGGTGACGAGCAGGAATTGGAACAGGCCCAACACCGCGCCGAGGATGTGGTCTACCAGCCCGAAGAAGAGTAGGTTGGCCGCTAGTTGGGCCGCGCTGGCGGCGATGCCAATCGCCAAGCTGACCCCCAGTGCAATCAGCAGGAAGCCCGCCGCGTTGCGGGCCAGCGTGTCTTGGATGAAGGGGCTGACGATGTTCGCCCCCACCGTGTAGAAGTGCGCCGCCAGCCAGATGGACACGAACAGGCCAAAGATGCTCACCACCTGCCGAATCAGCCCCCAGAAGAAGCCCATGCCGGTAGCCACAATCGCCCCGATGATGATGGTGAAGTCCAGCCAGTTCATTGTTCGTCCACCCCGCCCGCCACCGCCTCGGCACGATAGTGCAGCACAATCTGCCAACTCGCGCCGCCACCCAATTCCAGCGTCCAGTGGGGTAGTAGGCAGGAGGCTTGGTAGACCCGCTCGAAACCCGCCTCGGAGTTCTGCACCGTTTCGATGGGCAACCGCCACAGAGTGGCCGGTTTGTCCCACGCGATGCTGACTTGCACCCCGAACCAGCCGTTGAGCAGCGTCACCGCCCGCGTCGCCTCGCTCTCGCCTATGGAGGCAAGGTCGGCCTCCGCGCCGTATGGTCGCTGCCCGTTAATCAGATAGTAGGAGTCGGGGGCGTGGCCGCTGAGGAGGGCGAAGTTCTGCTCCACCCCGAAGCTGAAGCGGCGGGCTTGGTCGCTATGGTTGGTGACGGTGTAATCTACGGTGAAGTCGCTGGCATCGGGGTAGACGGTGATGACCTTCCGCACCGTGACCGGCACGAACTCCGGCCCATCCCACACATGGCCCGCCCGCTCTAGGGTGATAGTGGCATGGCCGCTATTCGGCTGCTGCTCCACCTGCACCGCGTAGGGCTGATTAACGAAATCGCCCTGTTCGCCGTAGTGCGATTCGTAGAAGTTCTCTACCGTCACGCCGGGGGCAAGGAAGTGGTCGAGCAGGCCGAGGCGGGGGTGCCAATCGTAGAACAGCTTCTGCTCCAGCCCGGTCTCCTTCATCGCCACGATGTCGTGGACGTTCTTCACCTCGCCTTGCGCCCCGCCATTAGTGCCCTCACCGCTCGGCCCAGTGCCGCCCGCGCTGGCCTGTCCCTCGGCCTGTTGCCCCTGCCGCGCCACCGCCTCGCTGAGGGTGCGGTGATATGGCTCCTCGCGGCGGGTCATGGTGTTGAGCAGATTGAAGCTCCGTGCCCTTACGTCCCACTCGAACAAGGCCCCGCCTAGCGATGGTTGCAGGTAGAGGTTCTGGGCCGCGCCGGTGAGCAGCACCTCATTATGGCCGTCGGCATTGTGGTCGGTCAGTTCCACCTCCAGCTTGCCCGCCAGCTTGCCGCCGTCCGCCACTTGATGGTTGGCATCGAAGCGGATAGCGTCGGCGGCATTCTCCGCGCGGATAAGCTCGCCGAAAGTGCCGGTGCGGATATGCGGGTAATATATCCCGCCAAACAGCCCGTGCCAGTAGGGGCAATTGCACTGGCCGCGCCACAGGTGGTCGAGGGCGGCCTCGCGCGGCTGGCCTTCCTTCATCGCGTAGACCTTGCCATGCACCCGCAGCATCTTCTTGTGCATATTGTTGATTTCGGGGTACTTGACCAACATATTGCGCCAGAAGCCGCCGCGCATGAAGCGCAGGATGCTCTGGTCGCGCTCGTCCTTGCTCTCGCCCAACTCGTGCAGCAGGGCGTGGAAGTCGAAGCTGGCTTTGGGGGGCAAGGCCCACTCGGTCATCTCGATGTAGCTGGTGGTGGGCAGGTAGATGCGGCCAATCGGGGGATGCTCCGCCGCGTAGGTGGCAAGGTGGGTGGTTTCCAGCCAATCGGCGTTCTGCTCCAACGCGGTGAAGAAGCGTTCCACCCAATTGTGGTCGCCATAACAATGCTCATATGTGCCCGGCCACAGCCCGAACTTCTCGCCATCGTCGCCCATCACCGCAACCTGCCCCTCCTGCAACTTGTCGCGCAGGAAGCCAATCGTCTCCTCCACTGGCCGCCACGGGATGCGGTAGCGGAGCGGTTGGCCGGTGGCGAAGATGTTCACCGTCTGGCCCTGCTCCTCGGTGACGTAGTAGCCGTAGAGGTCGTCATCGCTGAGGCCCGCCGACTTGAAGTGGTTGTCGTCCACGAGGGTGTAGCCCACCCCCGCCGCGTTGATGTAGCGGGGCAGGGTTGGCTCCCAGACGCGCTCGGCTAGCCACATCCCCTTCGGCTCGTAGTTGAAGTCCTCGCGCACCTCGCGCACCATCCGCCGTATCTGCCCCAGCTTGTCCGCATCGGGCAGGGTGGCGAGTATCGGCTCATAGTAGCCGCCCGCCATAATCTCAAGCTGGCCTCGGTCTACCAACGCCGCGACGCGGGTGAGGTAGTCGGGGCGATGCTGGCGCATCCACTCCACCAGCGGGCCGGTGTTGTGCAGGGTGACGCGCACGCTGGGGTGCCGCTCCAAGGCGGCTAGCATCGGCCCGTATGCCTTGTCATAAGCCTCGGCGAACACCGAGTCGAAGTTGCCAATGGGTTGATGATTGTGCATCGCCAACGCGAAATAGACCTTCTTAGCCATGCTTGCTCCTGTTGCGCGGGGGTAGGTTAGGCCGATTACACCGCCGCAATCATACCACAAGCGGCGGGCGGTTGGCAACGGGAGCTATGGCTCTGTAACGTTACCCCTTGCTGCTGCCGAACATCCCCACTGGCTGGGGGGTGAAGTTGGGGAACATGGTCGCCATATCGTTGTCGGCAAGGCGATAGCGGGCGATTTCGGCCAGCACTGAGCGGAAGTCGGTGGTCACTTGCAGGTCGCCGGGGCCGTAGAGTTGTTCCGGTCGTAGCCCCGGCCAGTTGGTGTAGACGTGCTGGCCGTTGACCGCGCCGCCTAGCACCATCATGCACGCGCCGTGACCATGGTCGGTGCCGCCGCCGTTCTCCTCGACTCGCCGCCCGAACTCGGTCATCAAGGCCACGGTCAGGCGGCTGGCGCGGCTGCCCATATCGTCCATGAACGCGGCGAGGCACTGGCCCAAGTCGCGCATCAGTTCGGCCATGTAGCCCTGCGACCCGCCCTCACGCACGTGCGTATCCCAACCCTCGACATCCACCCACGCCACCTCCAGCCCCACTTCACCCTTCGCCAGCGTCGCCACCTGCTTCAGCTTGTTGCCGAGGTCGCTATCTGGATAGGGCGGGTTGGTGTTGTGCTGGCCGCTGGGTAGGCCACGCAGGGTGCGTACCGCCTGCACCACCCGCGTCCCCATCCGTCGCAGTAGGTCGTCGCCCGCGTATAGACTGCCAGTGATGTCCTCGGCAATCGTCTCCACGTTGGGGTCGTCGCTGAGGGCGAAACCCTCGATGTTGTCCAGCGAGGTTGCCAGTACCTGTCCGCGCAACGCCTGCGGCACGCGGCTGCCCATCGCAATCGCGCGGAACACGCTGTCGTTGCTGCCCTGCGTCACCTGCAAGTGGCGAGCCAGCCAGCCGGTCGGCTCCAAGCGATTGCCCGGCGTGCCGCACTCCATGTACTGCATCGCGTCGAAGTGCGAGTGGCTGTCGTCGGGCGAACCGGCGGCGTGGACGAGGGCGAGTTGGCGATTATCCCACAGCGGCTTGAGATGGTGCAGCGCAGGGTGCAGGCCAAAGAAGCCATCGAGGTCAATGGCCGCGTTGGGGCCGCTAGGGTTTGGGCGGGGGATGGCGATAGTGGGGCGGGCGGTGTAGTAGTCGGGATCGCCATGTGGCACCACGATGTTCAAGCAGTCCGCCGCCCCGCGCAGGAAGATAGCGACCAGCAGGTCGCGCTGGGTGGCGGGGGCAACTGCACTGCCCAGCAGCGAGGCGGCACGGGTGCGGTTGGGCAGCAGGGCCGCCCCACCCATCTTCGCCAGCGTGCCCAAGCCCATCACTGCGGCGCGGCCCAGTATCTCCCGCCGGTCGGCCACGTTTTTCTCTTCGATTGACATTGTTTTGCTCCTTGCCTGTTGGGTGGGGGCGGGTGACGCACGCCCAGTTACTGGTGACGACGGGTGGGTAGCCAACCCCAGCCGCTGCGCCCCTTGCTTAGTGAGGCAGAGGCGGGGCGACGACGGCGGCGGGCGATGACAATGGCCTTCTTTAGCAACATGGTCAACCTCCTTGCTTTACATCAACTGGAACTCCGGCGCGGCCAGCATCAGCCCGACCACTAGCGGCACGATGTCCGGCCACGCCTGCGGGTCTTCACCGATAATCGCGGCGAGACGCTCGTTGTACAGCGGCCACGAGTTGCCGTTGAATAGCAACTGCTCGAAGCGGGTCAGCAACTCGATGCTACTCTGCGGCTGCCAGCGGTTAATCCAATCTTGCACCGATGCGCTGGTGCCGGTGAAGCCGCCATTGAGCAGCGCGATGCCGTGCTTCCAGCGGTTGAGCAGCCCATCGGTGCTAATCCAGTAGCCCGCCACGTTGGGGTAGCCAGTGGGTGGCAGATACTGGAACAGCGGCTGGGATAGCACATCCAGCCCATACTGAATATCGTCGCCGCCGTCGGTCGCCCCGCCCATTGCGCGGATGCTAGCGGCCACGTAGCGGAAGGGAGTTCGCAGCTTCTGGCCCGCGCTGGCGGCAAACTCTGGCGATAGCAGTATCTGGCGCACCATCGCCTTGATGTCCCCGTCGGTGGCGATGAAGGTGGCGGCCACCGCATTGACGATGCTAGCGGGCGGCTGGTCGGCGATGAAGTAGACGCACAGCTTGGAGGCGATATGATGGGCGGTGCTGGGGTGGCGGGCGAGGATATTCAGCACGTCATCCCCATCCTCTATCCCCCGCCCCGCCGCTAGCTGCTGCCCCAACACCGTCTTGGCCGCGGTATCGTGATAGTCAGGGTTGAAGTAGAACTCGTAGGTGGGCTGGTGGGTGCTGTCATCATCGTCAATGCTCCAGCCACTGAAGGCGCGGGCGACATTACGTACATCCTGCTGGCTGTAGCCGCCCTCCACCCCCAGCGTGTGTAGCTCCATAATCTCGCGGCCATAGTTCTCGTTCAGGTTGTCGCCGCTGCTGTAGGCG
>JBBSEE010000198.1:0-5776 GCA_038239995.1 Chloroflexia bacterium
AAGCGGTGGGCCTCGTCGCGCAGCCGCTGTATCAGGTACAGCCCTTGCGAGTCGCGGGGCAGGAACACGCTCTGGCTCTCGCCCGGCTTGAATATCTCCTCCTCGCGCTTGGCAAGCCCCACTAGCGGAATGTCGGTCATCCCCAACTCGCGCAGCACCTCGTAGGCGGCGTTCAGTTGTCCCTTGCCGCCGTCTATCACCAGCAGGTCGGGCAGCACCGCCCACGACGACCAGTTCGCCGCGGTCGCCTGTCGCTGCTCCCGCGCCTCGCCTGCGGACTCGACAAGCCCTAGCTCGCCGCTATCCTCGCCCTCTGCCTGCGCCGCATTGAACTGCTCCTCGATGCCCTCAGTCTCCTCCACCCCGTTGTCGTGGGGGTCAATATTGGCGACCGCCTCGGCCCCCTCCACGCTGGCGGTGACGGGGGCAGCGTCAATCGCGCCGACCCCGCCCGCCTTGGCCCGCTCCGTGGCGGCCCGCTTCAGGCGGCGGTACAGCACCTCTTGCATACTGGCGTAGTCATTCGACCCCTCGACCGTCTTAATCTTGAACCGCCGATACTCGCTCTTCTTCGGCATTCCATTCTCGAACACCACCATGCTGCCCACACTGTTCGTCCCCTGCGTGTTGCTGATGTCGTAGCACTCCATCCGTAGCGGCCATGCGGGCAGGCCCAGCGCGGTTTGCAACTCGGTCAACGCCCCACTGGTCTTCTGCTCATCGCTCAACCACTTCTGGCGGAGCTGTTCAAGAGTCTCGACCGCGTTCTTGGCTACCAATTCTACCAACTCTTTCTTCTCGCCGCGGCGGGGGACGGTCATCACTACCTTGCTACCCTTGCGTTGACGCAGCCACTGCTCGATAATCTCCGCCTCACTGACATCGTTCTGGAGCAGCAGGCGGGGCGGGATGTACTTGGCATCGTGGTAGAACTGGGTGATGAAGCTGCCCATGATCTGCTGCGGCGACTCGTCGGTGGTACCCTCTAGGATATAATGTTCGCGGCCCAGCAGCTTGCCCTGACGGATGAAGAATATCTGCACGCAGGCCTCGCCATCCTCGCGGGCGAAGGCAATCACGTCCTCGTCGGTCGCTTGGGTGTTCAGCACCTTCTGCTGCTCGACCACTCGCTGCAAGGCGAACATCTGGTCGCGCAGATAGGCAGCCCGCTCGAAGGCCAACTCCTCGCTGGCTTGCACCATCTTGTCGCGGATCTCGGCGATAATCCGCTCCTGCTTACCCTCTAGGAATAGTACCACCTGCTGCACCGCCGCGTCGTACTCACCTTTGTCGGCCAAACCGGCGCAGGGGCCGAGGCAGCGTTTGATGTAGTATTGTAGGCAGGGGCGGGCCAGCTTGCCATCTATCACGATGTCGCAGGTGCGATAGGGGAACAACTTGTCCAGCAACTCTAGGGTGCGCCACGCCGCCCCTTGCCCCGCGAATGGCCCGAAATACAACGCCCCATCCTGCGCCACGCGGCGGGTTTGGAACACGCGCGGCCACTCCTCGTTGACCGTGACCTTGATATAAGGGTAGGTCTTGTCATCCTTCAGCCTGACGTTGTACTTGGGCTTATGCTGCTTGATGAGATTGTTCTCTAGGATGAGGGCCTCAAGCTCGGTATCGGTGACGATGTACTCGAAGTCAGCGATGTTGGCGACCATCTTGGTGGTCTTGGGTGCTTGCCCACGCAGGCTGCCGAAGTAGGAGCGCACCCGATTACGCAGGGCCACCGCCTTACCCACATAGATAATCTCTCCCCGCGCATCCTTCATGATGTACACGCCGGGGGTGAGCGGCAACTCGCGGATGCGCTTCTCCAATTGTTCGCGCTGGGGGTTGGGGGCACGATAATCGGGCATAAAAGTTCCTTCTCTGGGATTAAGGGTACAGATGGGTTTGTAGAACTATTGTACTACTCTAGGCCGCCCGCTGTCAAGTTATCACTAGCCAATCTGATACCTCTCTAGCCCGATGCGCCATGTTTCAGGCCGCGCTAAAATTACCCCATCAAGCGTCATATCTTTGACCATAATCTGCAATCTCAAACAGGAGGGTTAGCAATGAAGGCTGCAACTTATTACCCCATTGGCCGCGCGACGCGGCAGTTTCCCGATGCTGCAATCTGTAGTATCAGCTACCTTACTATCGAGAAAGTAGGTTTCAGTGAACAATATGCGGGCATACCGCGTCTTCCTGCTACGGCGGGGAGTTTCCGCTTTTACCCATAGCATGATTTACACTATCCTTGCCGTCTACTACGTGCGGACGGTGGGGATGAACCCCCTCCAACTAGTGCTGGTTGGCACTGCGCTGGAGGTTTCCGCCTTCATCTTCGAGATACCCACCGGCGTGGTGGCTGACAGCTACAGCCGCAAATGGTCGGTCATCACTGGGCAAGCATTGCGCGGCCTCTGCTTCGTGCTACAAGGGCTGCTGCCGCTCTTCCCCATCATCCTCTTGGCCGAGTTTGTGGACGGGCTGGGTTGGACCTTCATCAGCGGGGCGGAGGATGCGTGGATTGCCGATGAAATGGGCACGGACAATATCGGGCGCATCCAACTGCGGTCTTCACAGGTCAGCACCTTCACCGGCCTCATCGGGATGTGGGTGGGGGTGATAATCGGTAGTGGCGGGCTGGGTTTGCCCGTCTTCATCGGCGGGGTGATGATGATACTGATGTCCGTCTATCTCGCCCTGTTCATGCCCGAAACCGGCTTTAGCCCCGCCCCCAAAGGGGAGCATAGCACGTGGCAGCACCTCAGCGGCACCTTTACATCGGGGGCCAAGATGGTGCGGGGTAATACCATCCTGCTGCTGATTATCGCTATCTCCTTCGTCTACGGCGGCTTCAGCGAAGGGCTGGACCGCTTGTGGGAGGCCCACTTCATCAAGGACATCGGCTTTCCCGCGCTGGGCAGTAGCGGCAGCGTGGTGATTGGCCCGCTCGCGCTGGATACGGTGCTGGTCTGGTTCGCGCTGATTGGCACCGGCTCTACCATCATCGGCTTGGGCGTTACCGAGTGGCTGCGCCGTCGGTTGGATACCACTAATCAGCGGCGCGTCTCTTACGTGCTGCTGGTTAGCACCCTCGCGCTGGTGGGGGCGGTGATGGGCTTCGGGCTGGCGGGTAGCTTCCTCGTGGCCTTGTTCGCCTTCTGGCTGACCGATGCGATGCGGGCCATCGAGGGGCCACTGACCACCACATGGCTGACCCAGCACACCGAATCACGCACCCGCGCTACGGTGCTTTCGATGCACAGTCAAGCCAACGCCTTCGGGCAGATGACCGCGGGGCCAGTGGTGGGCGGTATCGCCAACGTGGTGGGGATGCCCATCGCCATTGCTATCAGCGGCCTCATCCTCAGCCCTGCGGTGTTCCTCTATACCCGCACCTTCGGGCGTGGCAAGGGGGCAGAACCCATCGTCGAGGAGGTGCAAGCCGAACTCGCCTAGTCTATCAGTCAACGTAAAGAAGGTGGAGCGGCCTATTCAGCCATCCCACCTTCTTCTTTAATCTTTAATCTTTAATCTGACCTAGTTGCTGCCCGGACAGCCGGTCGTATTCGCCACGCAGACCAGCTTGGCGGTTTCCGCGCGGGTGCCTGCCGCATTGGGGCGGAACAGGCCGCCGCCATCATTGGAGTTGGCCCCATGCGACTTGGCGGTTTCGATGAACGCATAGGCCCACTGGCTGGTCGGCACATCACTGTAGCTGGGGGTGCCGGGGCTGACTAGCGTCCAGCCCGATACGGTGACGCTAATCTTACTCGCCTCGGCGCGGCTGACGTTGTTGTTCGGCTTGAAAGTGCCGTCGGGGTAGCCGGTAATCGCGTTGTGGTGGTAGGAGGTTTCGATGTGGCCGTAGAAAGTGTTGGTGGTAGGCACATCGCTGAAGTGCGGCCCGCCCGATGTGTCTATCGTCCAGCCCATGGCCGTGACCAGCAGCTTGGCATACTCGCCGCGCGAGATGCTGGCGGTGGGGTGGAAGCTGCCGTCGGGGTAGCCGTTGGCGATGTTGCGGGCCTTGAGGTACTCGGCGTAGTAGAAGGGGAACTCCAGCAGCGTATCCGGTGCGCTGGACAGCACATCGCTGAAGTGGCCCAGCTTCATGTTGAAGGGGAAATCGTTGCCGGGGATGGGTACATAGTCGTACACACGGTTCACGTAGCCGGGGTATGAGGCGAGGAACTGATAGTGGCCAGCGTTACCCATGCCGGTGAAGTTATAGTTGCCATTCGATCCCACCGTGAAGATACGGAAGTGACCGTAGGTAGGACCCTGCTCGAAGGCTTGGGCCACCGCGCCGTTGATGGGGTTGAGGTGGAATTCACGCACCTGTCCGTGTAGCGTGACTGGCCCATTGTTTAGCGCGAAGTTGACGGTGACGAAGCCGCTGCTCAGGCTGGCCGCATACATCAAGCCGGGGTAGCCGTTGAACTCCATGGCGTGCAGGTAATAGCTATCTGGCGGCAGGTTGCAAGAGTAGTAGCCGTTGCTGTCGGTGTTGGCATTGCAGTAGTGTGCCGAGTTGGTGGTTGCGATAATATAGACTTGCTCCCCCGCTGCCCCTCCGCCACCGGGTAGGGTGACGCGCCCATTGAAGCCGATGTTCGGGTTGGCGGGGGTCAAGCCTATGTTCACCGTGTTGCTGCCGGTATTGATGAGCATGGTTACTTGCCCATTGGTATAGCCCTGCTTGTATGCCCCAATGTAATAGTTGCGCCCCGCCGCGATGTGGTCCAGATGATAGACTCCATCGCTGCCGGTGGGATTCAACGTGTTCGACCAGCCATCATGCGTGTCCGAACCCATATCTAGCGTCGCCCCCGCCAGTCGCTGCTGGGTTTGGGTGTCGTAGATGTAGCCGGTGAGGGTGCCGACATTGCTGCTCAAGGTCCAATTCTTGGTCAAGGTGCCACCCTCTGGCACTACGGCATTGAACTGGTGGGCGTTAGCGTAGGGGCTGGCGGCGGGGGCGTAGGCGACGAAGTTGTAGCCACTGCCCGCCGGTGCGCTGCCCGAATAATCGCCGTTGCTGTTGGTATAAAGGTCAACCCCGGCGATGAAGATATGCACATTGGCGATGCCCCCGCCGCTGCTGTTCGTCACCCGTCCGCTGACCGTCCCGCTCAGGGGGGCGGCGTGCGACCCGCTGGTGGAGAGCAGCAGCATTATCGCGAGCAGTACCCCGCCGATATTCCGTACCTTGCTCATTCCTCTGTCCTCTTCTTTCTCGATGTATAAGGGCGAATCGGTTGAAGCTAACCTTCGTTGGTTATGCTGAGTATACCTGTAGCTCACTCATTTTGGCAATGGTACTTTCGGCTTGATTGCCGCGCCGCTTGATTGACACCCACGCCGACCCTCATCTATAATCGGTGGGCCAGCTGCACAGGTGGCGGTTTGGCATACATATTGCTTGCCAATGGGAGCAAGCAATATCCAATCACTATCCTTTTAGCTTTGGAGTGGTGAGTACGCACACATGACATAGGGGCGAATCGCATACGCCCTGCCCACGTGCATCAACTTTTATCAGAGGAGCGCAAAATGAGCGACAAGCAAGCCCTGAAAGCCTTGGCCGAGTTGATTAAGGGCGTGAACATGGGGATTAGTGCCTACGATGCTGCCGCCGAGGGGGTGGCGGACGGCAAGCTGCGGAAGCAGTACGCCAGCTTCCGCAATCAGCACCAGAAGCAACTGCGCCAATTGCAAGCCCTCTACGAGCAGCGGGGCGGCGACCTCAGCAAGCTGAACCAGCATTCGCCCC
>JBBSEE010000199.1:0-5765 GCA_038239995.1 Chloroflexia bacterium
ATAGCACAGCAACGCAGGCAATGCAATCGCAAATGTGATCGTAGCTCAGTGGATAGAGCGTTGGGTTGCGGACCCAAAGGTCGTAGGTTCGAGTCCTATCGGTCACGCCACAACTCAAGCAAACAGGTCAACAGGTTAACGCTCATCCTGTTGGCCTTTTGATATATCGGGGAGAGGTGTCCGAGCGGTTGAAGGAACTCGTCTCGAATACGAGCAAGGTCTAAACAGCCTTCGTGGGTTCGAATCCCACCCTCTCCGCCATGGTGGCACCGTCAGTCGCGTACTAACCAACGGACAGTTCAGCGGACAAACGGACACGTAGAGGCGCAGCGAATCTGTCCCACCAAAGTAGGTACGCCCAATCCAAAATCTAAAATCCAAAATCCAAAATCCGGGGAGGTGTCCGAGCGGTTGAAGGAGCTCGCCTGGAAAGCGGGTAGGCGGCCAAAAGTCGTCTCGTGGGTTCGAATCCCACCCTCTCCGCCCCGATGTGGTAACTAGAAAGCAGTCTGCACGAACCTGACCGGCAAGATACAGCCTATCCATAGCCGTATTCATCCAACACAGTCTGGTCACCGCCGACGCAGAGTCGGTGCGTGACCCTTTTTATTTTCATTTAGACTGGGCGAGTGCTAACCGCCCCTATGGGGATAGCTACTATCCCAATTGACCCGTTACCCGTTCAACCCGCCCCACCAGATAGAGAGGAGATGTTGCTACCATGCCTTACGGAACCGAGAACGCCCCCAAACTGATTGACGAGGTGCTAGCCAAGTGCGAACAAGAGAAGGTCGCGTTCGTCAATCTGCAATTCACCGACATTATCGGCATCCTCAAGAGCGTGACCATCCCGATTAGCCAGTTCGAGGACGCAATCCGCGACGGCAAGTGGTTCGACGGCTCGTCGGTCGAGGGTTTCGCCCGCATCGCCGAGAGCGATATGTACCTGAAGCCCGACCTCACCACCTTCGCGCTGGTGCCATGGACCAGCGGCAAGCAACTGACCGCCCGCGCCATCTGCAATGTGTTCACCCCCGACGGCAAGGAGTTCGAGGGCGACCCCCGCTACGTGCTGCGCCGTGCAATGCAAATCGCGGACAAGGCGGGCTATCTGTTCAACACCGGCCCAGAGCTTGAGTTCTTCCTGTTCAAGCGCAACGCGGACGGCAGCCCCAGCACCGAGGTCCACGATGCGGGCGGCTACTTCGACCTCTCCACCGACCTCGGCGAGGAGGTGCGTAACGATATGACCCTGGCCCTGAACGCCTTTGGCATCGAGGTGGAGACCGCCCACCACGAGGTCGCCCCCGGCCAGCATGAGATTGACTTCAAGTATTCCGACGCGCTGCACACCGCCGACAACGCTCTCACCCTCAAGTATGCCTTCAAGATGGTGGCCCAGCAGCATGGCCTGTACGCATCCTTCATGCCCAAGCCGCTGTTCGGGGTGAACGGCAGCGGGATGCACACCCACCAGAGCCTGTTCACTACTGATGGCGAAACCAACACCTTCGCCGACCCCCACGATGCCTACGGCCTGAGCAAGACCGCCAAGCACTATATCGCCGGTATCCTCAAGCACGCGCAGGCGATGTCGGCGATACTGTCGCCCACGGTCAACTCGTACAAGCGGCTGGTGCCCGGCTACGAAGCCCCGGTGTACATCGCGTGGGCGCGGATCAATCGCTCCGCACTGGTGCGTATCCCGCAAGTCACGCCGGGCCGACCGAAGGCGATTCGGCTCGAACTGCGCTGCCCCGACCCCGCCACCAACCCCTATCTTGCCTTCACCGTGATGCTGCACGCGGGGCTGGATGGCATCAACAACCAGTTGGCCCTGCCCGACCCGGTGGAAGAGAACCTCTACCACATGGGGGTGGAGGGGCGACGCGAACGCCGCATTGACAGCCTGCCCGGTAGCCTCGCCGAGGCGTTGGACGTGATGGAGACCGACCCGCTCATCCGCACCGCGTTGGGCGACCACATCTACGACCACCTGCTCGCCGCCC
The DNA here is from genome assembly GCA_038239995.1 of Chloroflexia bacterium. Classification (GTDB taxonomy): domain Bacteria; phylum Chloroflexota; class Chloroflexia; order QHBQ01; family QHBQ01; genus QHBQ01. The sequence goes on from JBBSEE010000199.1 coordinate 2,010, forward strand.
GCCGCCAAGAATACGACGAGTACCGCATCCAGATTAGCGAGTGGGAGCGACAACGCTACCTACCGATTTTCTAAGCGCATGGGTTACACCATAGGGACACCAATAGGGCCGCTGGCGAGTTCGCTAGCGGCCTATAGTTATGTTCAGGTATTTAACCGCTATGCTACACATATAATGCCGAATTGGATACGCGGGGATGCACGTGATTACCCCCAACCTTCTGCTTGTTATGATTGTATTACGAGAGGAAGGATAGGAGCAGCATAGCGAAGGAGTTGATAGCAATGACCACTAATACCCGCTATCATGGAGCAGAAGGCGAACATCATGCAGATGAACCAGCGAGAAATGACAGAGCGGCTAATCAGCACACTGATGTTGGGCTTGCTATTTGCGCTGCTAGTAGCGTGTGACCAGCAAAGCGCACAGCAGGTAGCTGGCACGCAAGGTAGCCCGGCAATACCAGTCTCTTCGGCTCTACCTTCTGCCGATGCCACATGGGTTGCCGCCAAACAAACGGTCATATATCAGCAACTCCACTTTACCGAAATCAAGGAGACTGCTCTAGCTGGCACTCAAACAGCAGTAGCTCTAACCCCAACACACCCACCTGTATCACCGACACCAAGACCTACCATGGGTCCGCCCGAACCTACTCCTACTTGGGTGTTGGGGATGATTGATTGCGGTGTACCTACGGCTGGCTTCCAGTATGTAGATTATACGTGCTGGAGTGGCATAGTCGCCGGAAAACACGTATACGTTGATAGCGGGGTAGAACAGTCTTCGCTTACCTCTAATCAAGGATTTATTATGGTCTACCCCCCTGACCCACCGCAGAAGAGGGCCAATGTGTATGAGACACCAACGAAAGTTGGGGCTGTAAAGATTGTATCAGTAGAGGGTATGAAGTTCACCCTCGTCACCGCCGAAGAGAATGTTCCACCCACCACATTTATCTTCAACCTCGCCACCCGCCAGTTCGAGAACCCAAACGGGACACCGATACCAACCACGCCACTTGAATATAATGAGAAAAAAGGCTGAAGATGGAACTACCACGTAGAGGGGTATCGGAACGGCTAACCAGCACACTTATGCTGGGTTTGCTGTTTGCGCTGCTAGTAGCGTGTGACACACAAAGCCAACCTACCATTCAACCCTCTCAAGGGGATGCCCTAGATACAACGCCCACACTCCTACCAGCACGAGCAACGGGGGAAGCCTTGGACAGAATGAAGAGGGATTACGTAGACCACCAATTCGACCAAAAAGATACGATGGTAGCAGCGACCACAACCGCGCTGGCCCTCACCCCCACCCGCCCGCCACTATCGCCTACCCTTACTCGCACGCTACCCCCACCGCTGCCAACTCCCACACTAGTAATGGGAATGATAGAGTGCGCTTCGACTACGGCGGGAACACCTTACATAGAATACTCGTGCTGGCGTGGGATAGTCAATGGACAGCTAATGGATGTCAGTTCGGGCAGAGAACGGTTGAACTCATTCAACGAAGACCCCCAACAAGGTTTTGTTCTTATATATACTACCACGTCCCACCAACTTTACCGGACACCCAGTAGAGTGGGCGGGGTTAAAATCGTCTCAGTAAGCGGCACACAACTGAACCTAACCACCTATGGTCGCGCTGTTACCCCCGCTATCTTCACCTTTGACCTCGCCACCCGCCAGTTCGTGGGGGCAAACGGCATGCCGATACCCACCACACCTGTGCCCGGCCCCTAGCAGTCAATCCTCCCACACCTGTTGCAGCACAATCCACTGGTCGGGGGTGGCGGCGATGAAGCGTTCGAGGGTAGCAACCAGCTTGCGCTGACTGACGACGGCATCGCGGGCAGCGTCGCCGCTATGCTCAAGGGGCAAAGGGGGGCAAATCTGGGCCACCGAGCGGTTGTTGCCGGTGCGGTAGATATGCACGGGCACAATCGGTGCGCCGGTGCGGAGGGCAATCTCCACTGCGCCGGTGGGCATAGAGACCGGCTGGCCGAAGAAGGGCATCATCTCGCCGCTGTTGGTCACATCGCGGTCGGCAGCGATACCCAGCACCTTCCCGCTCTTTAGCACGCGGAAGGCTTGGCGCAACGAGGGGCCACCCACCGGAATCAACTTCAGCCCTTGACTCTCGCGCAACTTGGTCAGGTAATCGTATAGCTCTGGCGGCTCGATTGGCTCGGCCAGCAAACTTAGTTCGATACCCAGCGCGTTGGCTGCTTGGATAATCAGGTTGAAGTTGCCGAGGTGGGCACTGATGAGGATGAGACCCTTGCCCTGCTTGAGGGCATCGAGGGCATAATGCGCGTCCTTGACTTCTACCATGCGGCGAATGTCGGCGTGGTCGAGGTAGGGGAGGCGCACCATATCGTAGTAGTTTTTGATGTTGTTGACGAACACCCCGCGCGTGAGGCGGGCAATCAGGGGGCGGCTAGCGGCGGGGCCGACTACGTAGCGCATATTGCTCTGCACCGCCGCCCGCGCCTTGCGATTGAGCAGATAGATGAGCAGCCCCGCCACGCGGCATAGGGGGTAGCCCAGCCACGAGGGTATCACACGGGCGAGGCGGGTGCCCAACTTGTAGGCGGTCACGGGGTTCAGCTTCATGCCGGTTGCTGCTGTTGGGCCATCTCGTCGCTAACATCGTCGGCGGGCACGGTATCCTCATTCTCATCGGTGTAACGGTCTTGCGGCCACATCGGGCGGAACATATACCACTGATCGGGGTAGCGGGCCACCGTCGCCTCCATGCGGCTGACAATCGTCTGGGTGAGGCGTTGGATGTCGCCCGCCTTGTCATCGGTCGGCTCGGCTTCGACCGACGGTTCGATTACCCCCACGAAGCGGCCCAGTACCTTGCTGCGAACCGCGTAGCCGGGCACAATCGGTGCGCCGGTCTTCAGCGAAATCGCTGCGGGGCCGGGCGGGAAGTAGGCGGTGCCGCCGAAGAAGTTGACCGCGATACCGTCGTCGGGCGAAGGTATATCGAGGAGCAGGATGACGATGTTCTTGTCCTTCAACGCGGTGAAGATTTGGCGCATCGAGGTGTTGTTCAGGCGGATAATCTTCATCCCATTCGCCACCCGGCGGCCATTGATCTCCGCATCGAGGCCGGGCGGCTCCAGCGTATCCGCGATGCAATAGGTGCGGTTGGGGTAGCGGTGGTTCAGCACCGCTCCGGCGTAGTCCCAATTGCCGAAGTGGTAGCTAATCACGATTGCCCCCTTGCCCTTAGCCAGTGCCGCATCCATGTTCTCCCAGCCGCTGACATCGGCCATCGCGGCAATCTTGGCGGGGGAGAGGGAATTGTAGCGCATGATTTCGACCACGAAGCGGGCGTAATTACGCAAGCTCTGGCGGGCGAGGGTTTGGGCACGGCGACCGAGGTTGGGGATGATGCGGCGATAACCCCGCCGCCGGGGGGCTTCCAGCGCGGTAATTACATGGCGCATATTCAGCACCGCGTTGCGGCTGGGCCTGCGCCACACGAAGTAGAGCAGGTTGCCAATCCAGTCCGCCAGCAGATAGGCGACCCGAACCGGCAGCTTACCAGCGATGATGCTGAGGAAGCGAAAGCCCCAGTAGTTGAGCATCAGATAAAACCTCGCGGCCAGCAAGAAGGTGGAATTGCTAAGGGGGTAGACTCCTCCCCCATCGGGGGAGGGGGGGAGGGGGTGACTCGCGCGACTCGCTCCCACCCCCAGCCCCTCCCGGTGGGAGGGGAGTTTAGGGCGATGCA
>JBBSEE010000200.1:0-5758 GCA_038239995.1 Chloroflexia bacterium
CGGGAGCGCGACTTTCGCGGGCAGGAGACCGAGGTGATGCGGGTGAAGGGCAGCGGCAGCGACCTCAAGGCGGTCACGCCCCGCGACTTCCCCGGCGTGCGGATGGCGGACTTGCCCCCCCTGCTAGAGCGCGACCAGATGGACGACGACGCGATGGTCGCCTATCTGGGCCACACGCTGATGGAGCCGAATGCCGCCCGCCCCTCGATTGAAACCCTACTGCACGGCTTCGTCCCCGCCCGCTGCGTGGTACACAGTCACGCCGACGCGATACTGACGTTGACCAACAACACCCGCCGCGATGAGATACTAGCCGAGGTGTTCGGTGATGAGCTAGCCTTCATCCCCTACCGCCGCCCCGGCTTCGCCCTCTCCAAGCTGGTTGGCAACGCGGCGCAGGCCCATCCCCAGCTAAAAGGGGTAATCCTCATCAATCACGGGCTAATCACGTGGCACGATGACCCCCGCACCGCCTACGCCCGACACATCGAAATGGTAGACCGCGCCGCCCGCTATGCCGCTGCCCCCACTCTTGCAGGGATGGGTCAGGGCGGGATAAATCACGCCCCTACAGACGCACAAGCTACATCCACTCAGGGCGGGATAAATCACGCCCCTACAGAAGTCATCCCTAACTCAAACCTCAAACCTCAAACCTCAAACCTCGCGTCTATCTTGCGGGGTATGTTTACCGAGGCGGGCGGAGGCCAGCGGGTAGTATTGCGCTTCGACGATAGCGCGGCGGTGCGGGCCTTCGTCTCCGGTGAGACCATCAGCAAGGTGAGGCTAGCCACAGTGCTGGCCGAGGGTGCGGCTACTCCTGACCATATCCTCAACACCAAACGGCGGGTGCTGTGGATTGACCCCACCGCCGCCAACGGCGACATGGTGATGGCAGCCAGAGCAGCATACGATAACTGGAAGCAGAGTTACACCGACTGGTATCAGCAGCACCAGAGCGGCGAAGCGATGCTGCCACCTATCCCCCGTGTGGTGCTGGTCAAGGGGGAGGGGATGTTCGCGGTGGGTAAGGATAGCCGCGCCTGCACCATCGCGCAGGACATCTATCACCACACCATCAGCATCGTCGCGGCGGCGGAGCGAATTGGGCAATACTGCTCCCTGTCCGATGCTGATGCCTTCGCCGCCGAGTATTGGCCGCTGGAACTGTATAAGTTGACCCTTGCCCCAGCAGAGCAGGAGTTGGCCCGCCGCGTGGCCCTGATTACCGGCGCGGCGGGGGCAATTGGGGCGGGGATTGCCCGCCGCCTCGCCGCTGCCGGGGCGCACGTGGTCTGCGCCGACCTCGATATGGCGAAAACCGCGCAGCTAGTCGCCGAGTTGAACGCGGCTAACCCGCCCAATCGGGGCATTGCGGTGCCAATGAACGTGGCCGACGAGGCGGCGGTGGAGGCCGCTTACGGCCAGATGCTGGCCGAGTATGGGGGGATTGATATACTGGTGTCCAACGCCGGTATCGCCCACTCTTGCCCGCTGGACGAGTTGACCTTGGCGGATTGGGAGCGCAGCTTCGCGGTCAACGCCACCGGCCACTTCCTCGTCGCCCGCGCCGCGCTTCGCATCATGAAGCGGCAGGGCATCGGCGGTAGCATCGTGTTCATCGCCACCAAGAATGTGACCGCGCCGGGCAAGGATTTCGGGGCATATAGCGCAGCGAAGGCGGCGGAGGCCCAACTGGCGCGGGTGCTGGCCCTCGAAGGCGGACGGTTCGGTATCCGCTCGAACATGGTCAACCCCGACGCGGTGTTCGCCGGTTCGGGGCTGTGGAGTGCTACGGTGCGCGAAGAGCGGGCCAAGTCCTACGGCATCCCCCCCGACCAACTAGAGGGGTTTTACCGCAGTCGCAACCTGCTGGGGGTAGAAGTGACAGCCGACGATGTGGCCGCGGCCACCCTGTTCTACGCTTCCGACCGTGCCTTGAAGACGACCGGCAGTATGTTGCCGGTGGACGGCGGTCTGCGGGAGGCCTTCCCCCGCTAGCGGTTATGTTATAATAAGGGCAACCCATAGACAGGAGTAAGCGAAGATGGCAGAGTTGCCGAACGGGATGGTCACGTTCCTGTTCACCGACATCGAGGGCAGCACCAAACGCTGGGAGCAATATCCCCGCGCGATGCGGGTGGCACTGGCTCGCCATGACGAGATACTGCGCGGGGCCATCGAGGAACACGGTGGTTACGTGTTCCAGACCATCGGCGATGCCTTCTGCGCCGCCTTCGCCAACGCGGGTAACGCAGTCGCGGCGGCGTTGCAAGCCCAGCACGCCCTCCACACCGAGCAATGGGGTGAGGAGATTGGCAACCTGCGGGTGCGTATCGTCATCCATACCGGCGAGGCCGAGCTACGCGGCGGCGACTACTTCGGCCCGCCCACCCTCAACCGCATCGGCGCAATTCTGTCGGTTACGCATGGGGGGCAGACTCTGCTCTCCTCCGCCAGTGCCGATTTGGTGCGCGACCATCTGTCCCCCGCTACTGAATTGGCCGACCTCGGCGAACGCCGCCTGCGCGACCTTGCCCGGCCCGAACATCTCTATCAGCTAAACAGCATCGGTCTGCCCACCGGCTTCCCCCCGCTGAAGACGCTGGACACCCGCCCCAACAACCTGCCCGCCCAGACCAATCCTCTGTTTGGCCGCGAACAAGAGGTGGCCGCCGCCCTAACCCTGATGCGTCGCCCCGATGTCCGCCTCCTGACCATTACCGGACCGAACGGCAGTGGCAAGACGCGCCTCGGCCTCCAGATTGCCGCCGCCCTGCTCGACGACTTTGAGCATGGTGTCTTCTTCGTCCCCCTCACCGCGGTCAATGACCACGAACTAGTCACTACCGCGATTGCCAATACCCTCGACGTAGACCCACCGCTGATTGAGGGGCGCGGCACCGCACCTCTATCGCAGATTGAGCGGCGGCAGCAACGCGGCACCAACCTGCTGTTCCTTGCACAGGGCAGCAGCAGCGACGAGATGCTGGATAGCCTGAAGCGTTATCTGCGCGACCGCCAAATGCTGCTGGTGCTTGACCAGTTCGAGCCGGTGATTGATGCCGCCCCTCTGATTACCCAACTGCTAGCCGCTGCCCCCGGCCTGAAGGCCCTAGTCACCAGCGCGGAGGAGCTACGCCTCTACGGTGAGTATGAGTTCCCCCTCGCTCCGCCCAGTGATGAGGTTTGAGGTTTGCGTTACGCAGGGCGAACGCCATTCGCCCCTACTTTCACTCATCACTGATTCTAGATTCTACCTTCTACATTCTACATTCACTACGGAGGAGATATGGCATACAACACGATTACCTACACCCTCGTGGATGGGGTCGCCACCCTGACCCTGAACCGCCCCGATGTGCTGAACGCCTTCAATCAGGCGATGACCGACGAGATACAGGACGCGCTGAAGAAGGTGGAACGCGATGAGGCGGCCCGCTGCCTTGTTATAACCGGCGCGGGGCGAGCCTTCTCCGCTGGTGAGGACTTGAAGAGCCACGCGGGGGAGACCGAGCGCAGCTTCGCGGATAGCCTCCGCAACCGCTACAACCCGATTATCCGCAAGCTACGGGGGCTGAATAAGCCGGTGCTAGGGGCGGTCAACGGGGTGGCTGCGGGGGCGGGGTTCAGCCTCGCGCTTGCCTGCGACCTGCGTATTGCCAGCGACAAGGCTCGCTTCCTGCAGGCGTTCGTGCGTATCGGTCTGGTGCCCGACAGCGGCAGCAGTTGGTTCCTACCTCGACTGCTCGGCTATGCCAAGGCGGCGGAGTTGTGTATGCTGGGCGATGAGGTGAACGCGCAGCAAGCCCTAGAACTCGGCCTCGTCAACCGCGTGGTGCCCGCCGACGAGCTAGCCGCTGCCACCACCGAATGGGCGCAGCGGCTAGCGCAGGGACCAACCCTCGCCCTCGGCCTGATGAAACGCGCCCTCATCCTCGGCACGCAAGGTACGCTCGACGAGACGTTGGACTACGAGGTGTATGGGCAGGAAATCGCCGGTCACAGCGAAGACGCGAAGGAAGGCTCCACCGCCTTCCTCGAAAAGCGCAAGCCCACCTTCACGGGTCGGTGATTTAGGTTTGAGGTTTATTGCGAACTATCAAGCCCCCAGCGGGGGATTGGGGGAGAATATTGAAGTGCCAATTATGTTTATCGTAAAGCCGCCCGGTCGAGCCTCACCACGCTTCCGATAAGCATAAGGTAGGTCAACATTTCTCCCCCAACCCCCCGCTGGGGGCTTTAGCTTGATGCACTCGCACCACTTTAGCTCGTCCGCACTTGATAAAGTCGGGGATGACTCTTGTTGCTCATGCCTCATCCCTCATCCCTCATGCCTTACCCTATTGCTGCTTACCGAGGTGGTGGCGGATGGTGGGCATCTGCGGGCGGTCGAGGCCGAGGGCGGTCGGTTCGAGGGTGAGGACATAGTCACCCCACCATGGCCCTGCCGACCAGTAGGTCGCCCCCACATTGGCTGCGTCCAGCCGGGTCAGCATATTGTCCACTACCGTGTTCCAGCGGGGGTCGTAACGGGGCACCCCGTATTCGCTGAGGAAGCCGCGCTTTCCGTGCGCCTGTAGCCAGTCGAGGAACGACTGCACGCGGTCAGCCCCGATGTTGGGGTAGGCACTCATCGTATCGTAGGTGCCAGAGTAGTTGCCGCTGCCGTCGCTGTCGAAGTATTGGTGCGCGTCGTAGATGAGGTTGTTCTGCGCGTCGCTGATGTTCAGGCTCTCGTTGCAGTCGCGCCACGTCCACGCCCCCTGCCAGCAGTCGCCCGGCACCATGATGATATGGCCGGTATCGGCGGTGCGGATTGCGTTCACCGCTGCTTGGGCACTGACCGGCCAGTGGTTGCCAGTATCATGCGGCTCGTTCATCAGGTTGTAGGCGTAGATGGCAGTCTCGCCATTAAAGTGCTGCGCCATCCGGTGCCAGAAGTCGGCGAAGGCACTGTCCGGCACCTGTGCGCTGCCCACCAGATAGTTGGTCGCGCCAATCTGATAGCGGTCGAAGTTGTGCGGCTCCAGCATGATGTGCATCCCCCGCGCGTGGGCGTAGCCGACCACTGTATCGAGGCGGCCCATCTCGGTGGCATTCAGTGGGCTGTTCAGGGTCGGTTGCACCCGCTCCCAGATGAAGGGCAGGCGGATGAGGTTCAGCTCCTTGCTCTGGAAGTAGTCGAACTCGGCGGCGGTGGGATAGGTGTAGTCGGTGCCATATTGCCCGCTGCGGTTGTCGCCGAATTCGCCGCCCGATAGATTGACCCCGCGATAGTAGGTGAGGTTGCTGGGCACGGTGGTGGGGGTAGCCACGATGGGCGTGCTGGTGGGGGTGGCGGGCGGGGTTGCGTTGGTCAGGCTGATGTCATCGAGGTAGAAGGGTGTTGAGCCGCCAGTAAGTGGATTCTGGAACAGGAAGCCGGTGATTTGGCTGTCGGGAGTGAGGTCACTGAGGGGAACGAACACCTCGCGCCACTGTCCGCCGGGGATGTACTGGCCGGGGGTGATGTAGTCGCTGACTAGCTGGCCCGCGCCGAAGCCGTTGGTGGTATCGCTAATCTTAATCTCCACCCCTTGTCCGCCGTTAGTGCCACCGTGAATGTAGAAGTGTAGATAGGTGTATCCGCTAATGTCGAAGGCGGGGTGGTGTAGCCACAATGCGCCGTAACCGTCGCTGTACTGGGCGGAGATGGAGTAGCTGCCGTCATACACCGGCGCGGTGTTAGCGAAGTCGCGGGTGGTGTTCCACGACC
>JBBSEE010000201.1:0-5736 GCA_038239995.1 Chloroflexia bacterium
AGGTCGTTCTCATCCACCCCCACGCCCACGATGGTAATCGTCTCCACCAAATTGCCACGCACTATCACCGCTACGCAGGTGGACACCTCGGTGCTGGGGTCGCGGTAGCTAAGTACCGCCGACTGGTCGGCATAGCGGGGCGCGTTGGGCAGCAGCTGGAGGGGAGTATCCGCCGCCGCTTGCAGCCGGGCGACCGCATCGGTGGCGGCCAACTTCGCCCCCTCGGTGCTGGCGTAGCGCGATACTGTGCTGGACAGCAGGGTGATGTTGCCGTTAGGTTGCGGGTTAACAGCGCGATAGACTGCCGCGTAGCCATCTTGCCTACCCCATTGCGCGAAATCGTGCTGCCGCGCCGCGTCGCCATGCGCTAGGGTGACGTTACTCTGCGCTCCAGTACGGCTAGGGTCAAGGCGGAGGCCAGTAGGCACCTCGTTCGGTTGCAGGGTGAGGGCGGACAGATTGGGCAAGGGAGTGGTGGGGGCTAGGGGAGTAGGCGGCAAAGCGGTAAGGTGAGGGAGCAGGGTGGCAGTAGCAGGCGCAAGGGTAGGCGAGGCCGGGGGGCGCAGCGGGTTGGTGCTAGGGCTGGTGCTGCCACTCGCCCGCACCCCGCCCGGCGCGACCGGCGTAGGGGTGGCGGGCGCATTGCCATCGCAAGCGGCGAGGGCGACGATGAGCAAGGCGATATAGGTTAGCAGGGGCGGGATACGGCGCATCAATCTCTCCATCGGGTTATGATAGCGATTGAATAATACCGCATCCACCCGCCGTTTCGCAAGTTGGGGCGGGGTGAACGACAGTCCATCCCTCAAGCATCTTTAATCTTTAATCTTTGGTCTTTAATCTGAAGTTAAGGCCGCAGCAGATGCCAGAAGAAGGCGGGGTTGAGGATAGTGCGCGGGTCGGCGAGGTCGCCCATCACCGCCGCGAGTTGGGCGCGGGGCTGGGGGCGGGCGGCGAGGCGGGGGGCGATATAATTCATCGCCGCAGGGTGGCGGACGAACAATTGCACCAGCCGGTCGGCCTGTCGCTTCAGGCCGAACTCGCGGCGGAAGGCTTGGCGATAGCGGCGGGCGGTGAGGGCGGGGTGGTCGCCATATTCGAGCGCGAGGATGAGAGTTTGCGCCACTAGCTCCGCGCTCCGCAACGCGCTGTGTACCCCCGCGCCGGTGAAGGGGTCGTAGAAGCCCGCCGCATCGCCCACCAGCAGCCAGCCCTGCCCCGCTGTGCGACTGACCGCGCTGGACATCGGCCCCACCCCGCGCACCGGCCCCACCCGCTCCGCCCCTTGCAGCGCGGCCAACGCAGCGGGGAAGCGGCGCAAGGTTTGGGCGAAGAAGGCTTGCAGCCCGCCCGCCTGCGCCACCGCCGCTGGATTGACATCTACCACTGGGCTGACGTTGACGATGCCATCGGCAAGGGGGTTGAGGGCACAATAGTCGCCGCCCTGTAGGTGCATCTCGCCGAACTCGCTCATCGCTACCCCCACATAGTGGGCGGCCAGACCGAGGCGGCGCAACGGCGGCGGGCGGTTCACCCCCAACAGGCGGGCAATCGTGGACTTAGCCCCATCCGCCCCCACTACCCACTTTGCGGATATGTCGCCATGCTTGGTGCGAACCCCGCAGACTCGCCCGCCCTCGTCACGCCGCAAGTCTTCCACCCGCACTGCATCGCAGAAGGTTGCGCCGAGGCCGATTGCGTGCTGGGCGAGGGCGGCATCGAGCTTGGCGCGGTCGGTGGCATAGGAGGGGTAGGGGCTGCCCGCTTCGGTGTAGTCAATGGTAAACCGCTGGCCGGAGGGAGCGACGATGGTCATGCCCTTGTGTCCGCGCATCCCCGCCGCCCGCACCGCATCGGTCGCGCCGAGGCGGGCAAGGATGGCGGCAGCGTCGGGGCTGGTGTACTCTCCGCACGGCTTAGGGCGAGGGAAGCGGGCGCGGTCCAGCAGCAGCACGCGCACCCCGGCGCGAGCGAGGAAACCCGCGGTTGCGCTCCCCCCCGGCCCCGCCCCCACCACGATTACGTCGTACTCGCTCATGGGATAATTATACCAAATGGGGGTGGTGGACAGGGCAAGCCTTAATCTGCAATCTGCAATCGGCAATCTACAATCATCAGGCCGCGCCCGAAGGCGGCAGGGAACAGGTCAGCCTTGACGCGGGCACGGGCAAGTTCGGCCTCGGTTGCGCCCTCCACCTGTAGGCAGAGGGTGGCCGGGTCGAAGGAGAGCGCGTGGGCCGCGCCGTCGTGGTCGTAATCCAGCCCATCGGCCACCCGCAGGATAGCGGCGAGGCGGGTGACGCGCCGCTGCTGGCGGGGGGTGAGGGCGGCGTAGCCCTTGTGTTCGGGGTGGGGCAGAGTGCGGCGATGGTAGCGGGCGATGAGCGCGACTTGCAAGCGTTCGCGCTTGTTCAGCCCCTCCAGCTTGGCGCGGCGGATTATCTGGTAGGAGCGGATATGGTGCTGCTGAGGGCCATCCACCATCCCCGCATCGTGGAGCAGGGCGGCAGTGGCGAGGATGTCACGGGCACGAGGGTCGGGGGGTTGGCCCAGTTGGTCGTAGATGCTGAGGGCGAGGCGTAGCACCTGTCGGGCGTGCGGCCAATCGTCGAGCGGCACATCAGCGGCAGCGGCTAGCTCGGCGGGGGTGGGGCCGGGCTGACGGTCGAGGATGGTACGCCAGTCGTCGGCCAGCGTGGCCCACTCGCCCGCATCAATCTGGGCGCGATAGGCGAGGTGGTCGGCCAGCAGCTTGGCCCGCCGCTGGTCCAACCGCCCCCGCGCCTCGGTCAAGCCCGCATTGTCGCCCGCCGCCCCCACCATGTCAATCAACACATCGGCATCGTGCAGGTCGCCTAGCTGGGTTTGCAGTTGCTTCAGCATCGCAATCGTGGCGGGGGCGGGGGGCAGGATGTCGGCAAACAGTTCGAGGGTATAGCGCAGCCGCTTCACCGCCAGCCGCGCGTTGTGCAGGTTGAGGGCGGTCGGTTCGGCAATGGCGAGGTGGCGGGCGGCCAGTTCATCATCGAAGCGGGCGCGAACAAGGGGCAGGATGGCAAGGTGGAGCGATACATAGGAAGGCGACAGGCTGATGGCCGTATCATCGGGCGGCGGGGGCAAGGCTTCGAGCAGGGCGGCGCGGGCATCGCCGATTAGCTGATCTAGGCTGAGGTGGGCGAGGGTGGCGCGGAGGTCTTCCTGTGCCGCCGCCTGCTGCTGCGCCAATCGCTGGTGCAGCGGGGCGAGGGCGGGGGCGGTATCATCCGTGACCGCCCATTGCTCCAGCCGCTGTTGCAGCACCGCCGCGTCGCGGGCCGCCCCCAAAGCGGTGGTCAGCGACCGCAATTGGTCGCGCACGGGATTGAGCGACTTGCGGGGGTAGAGTGGCTTGAAGGCGGAGACGGCAGCCCGCAACCGCCGCATCGCCACCCGCAGCTTCTTGACCGTCTCGGTGTCATCGAGGTTGAGCGCGTCCCAGCGGGCGGCCATATCGTCAAGGCGAGCCGCGAGGATGCGGTGGGCGGCTTGCTCTAGGGTGGTAGGGATAATGCTAAGTTCATCGGTATTCATATCATCACTTCCTGTCTACAATTTAGGTTGGCTATCATACCACAAATTAGCCGCAGACGCAAGTTGAACCGTTTGGCGCGGCGGACAGTAGAAGCAGTGTAATATGACTCGCGTCATGAATGCGTGTTATAATTCGCTCATCATTGGTAGACGAGGAGGCCGAAGCTGGATAATCAGAGCGATAGTATCGAAGCGGCAGTGGCGGAGGTGAGCAGTCTGGCGGCGGCGGTGCGAGAAAGCATCGGCAAGGTGATTGTGGGCAAGGACGCGGCGGTGGAGTTGCTGCTGGTCGCCTTGCTGGCCGACGGCCACGTGCTAATCGAGGACGTGCCGGGGGTGGGCAAGACCACGCTGGCGAAGTCGCTAGCGCGGTCGCTGGCCTGCACCTTCAATCGCATCCAGTTTACCCCCGACTTGCTGCCCAGTGACATCACCGGCGTGACCATCTACAATCAAAAGAGCGAACAGTTCGAGCGCCACCCCGGCCCAGTGTTCAGCCAGATACTGCTGGCCGACGAAATCAACCGCGCAGGCCCGCGCACCCAGTCGGCTCTGCTGGAGGCGATGGAGGAGCGACAGGTGAGTATCGAGGGGGAGACCTTGCTGCTGCCGCGCCCCTTCCTCGTGCTGGCGACCGAGAACCCAATTGAGCTTGAGGGCACCTTCCCACTGCCCGAAGCGCAGCTTGATCGCTTCCTCATCCGCCTGAACCTCGGCTATCCCAGCGAGGATGAGGAGCGGGGGATTATGCAGCGGTTCAAGCTAGGCAGCCCGCTCGCCGACCTTGCCGCTGTAACCACGGGCGAGCAACTGGCGGCGATGCAGCAGGCGGCGCGGCGGGTCCACGTCAGTGCCGCGGTCGAGGGCTACATCCTGCAACTGGTACGGGCCACTCGCAACCACCCCGCGCTGGAGCTAGGGGCTAGCCCACGCGCATCGCTGGCTCTGTTCCGCTGCGGGCAGGCGCGGGCGGCCATCGGCGGGCGGGCCTACGTGCTGCCCGATGATGTGAAGGCGGTGGCGGCGGCGGTGCTGAGTCATCGCCTCATCCGTAGTGGGCGGACGCGGCTGCGGGGGCGAGACAATGCGGCGATTGTGGCGGAACTGTTGGAGAACACGCCCGCGCCAGTGGAGAGCTAATGGGTAAGAGCGCACGCGATTTGGTCAGCCGCACGCGGGGGACGATGGGGCAAGCGGTGCCGCTGGCGCAGGATGCGGTGATTGCCGCCCGCACCGCCCGTGAGGGGGTGGTGGCCGCCCCCACTGTGCAGCATAGCCCGATTGGGGGACGGCTGCGGTGGAGCTATCTGGTGGTCGGCATCATCTTCATTGGCGCGTTGCTGCGTAACCAGCCCATCTTGCTGCTGGGGCTGTTGCTGGGGTTGATTACCTTCAGCGCGTGGCTATGGGCACGGGCGGCCTTGACCGAAGTTACCTACCTGCGACAACTGAGCGAACATCGGGTCTTCTATATGGAGCCGCTGACGATTACCTGCACAGTGGTGAACAACAAGCCGCTGCCAGTTCCCAGCTTGGAAATCGAGGATGAGGTGCCCAACGCGCTGCGGCTGGACAATGCCGAGGTGGAGGCGGGGATAAAGGGCCAGCAATCGGTGTTGCCGCTGCGCTACTCTTTGGGCTGGTACGAAAGGGTGAGCCGCAAGCTGGAGGCGCGGGGGCTGCCGCGCGGGGTGTACCACTTCGGGCCGACCACCTTCACCAGCGGCGACATCTTCAGCTTCTTCGTGCGCTCGACCACGCGGCGACAGGCCGACGAGTTGCTTGTCTACCCCCGCATCGTGCCGGTGGAGGCCCTGAAGTTGCCAGCGGATATGCTATTCGGCGACTTCAAGGCGGCGGTTCGCCCGCTACTCACCGACCCGCTGCGCCCCTTGGGGACGCGCAACTATGCCTATGGCGACCCCGCCCGCCATGTCCACTGGAAGGCGACCGCGCGGCGACGCGAGTTGCAGACTAAGGTGTTCGAGCCAGTCGCCAACCTGCAACTATACATCGTGCTTAATCAAGAGACCTTCCAGCACGTATGGGAGGGGATTGACCCGCAGGCGTTGGAACTGGGCATCACCGTGGCCGCCTCTCTGGCCCAGCACGCCATCGAGATGGGCTATCAGACGGGGCTAGAGGTGAACGCGCAGACCCGCGAGA
>JBBSEE010000202.1:0-5718 GCA_038239995.1 Chloroflexia bacterium
AACGTAATACCCTATAATATGCACAAAGATTGTATTGATTAGGGTCAGCCTCACTTACACAGAAGGGGTAGGGCAAATTGGCTAACGAGAGCTTGCATGACGAGGCTTCCCGCCAGCGTGAACGCGCGGGCAAGCGGGTGCTGGTCGCCGACGACGACAACAGCATCCGCAACCTGCTCGCCGAGTTCCTCACTGGCGAGGGTATCGAGGTAGAGGAAGCGAACAATGGGCAGCAAGTGTTGAGTCGGATTAAGAGCAACCCCGCCCCCGACCTTGTGCTGATGGATATGCGGATGCCAGAGGTGGATGGCATTACCGTGTTGAAGGAGGCGCAGGATAGTGCGATACCCTTCATCATCATCACCGCTCACGGCACCAGCAGCAACGCGATACAGGCCACCCAGTTGGGCGCATACGACTATATTACCAAGCCGTTCGACCTCGACGAAGTGCTGATTACCATGGACCGGCTGTTTGAGCGGCAGCGGCTGACCAGCGAGGTGCGTAATCTACGCCAGCAAGTGGAGAAGCGCGACCCCGGTGAGCGCATTATTGGCACCAGCGCGGCGATGCAAGAAGTATACAAGATGATTGGCCGCGTCGCGGGCACCGACAGTACCGTGTTGATTACCGGCGAGACCGGCACCGGCAAGGAGCTAGTGGCCCAGACCATCCACAGCAACAGCGGCTACCGCTACGGCTCGATGATTAAGGTGAATTGCGCCGCCCTGCCGGAGACGCTGCTGGAGAACGAACTGTTCGGTCACGAGAAGGGCAGCTACACCGGCGCGACCGAGATGCGTAAAGGCCGCTTTGAGCTAGCGCACAAGGGCAGCATCTTCCTCGACGAAATCGGCGAAATGAGCTTGAGCATCCAGCGCAAGTTTCTGCGCGTGCTGCAAGAACGGGAGATTGAGCGGGTGGGCGGCACGGTGGCAATCCGCATCGACACCCGCGTGATTGCCGCCACCAACCGCCGCCTAGAAGACGAAGTGGCCGAGGGTCGCTTCCGTCAAGACCTATATTATCGCCTAAACGTGATTACCATCCACCTGCCCCCCCTACGCGAACGCAAGGAGGACATCCCTGCACTGGTCGAACACTTCTTGGATAAGCACCGCTATAGCGACAGCGACAAGCCCGCCCGCATCTCCACTGAGGCGTTGGCAATGATGGCCGACTACGACTGGCCCGGCAATGTGCGCGAATTGGAGAACACTATCGAGCGGGCGGTGGTGTTGGCGCAGGGTGGGGTGATTACCAGCCACCATATCATCTTCAGTGGGCGGAGCGAACGAAGCAAGATAGTGGACGTGGCGCGGATGATGCGCGAACAGAGCGGGCTACGCAGCATCATCGCTGAAGCAGAGAAGCTGGCGATTATCGAAGCCATCGAGCAGGCCAACGGCGACCGCAGCAAGGCCGCCACTATGCTGGGCATCAATCGTCAGCAGCTATACAGCAAGATGCGCGACTACGGCCTGAGCGGGTAAACTCGTCATCGGCACATTACCATCCGAATATGTTGCGAGTAGGCACCCCATCCCTTCCATATGGGCGGAGATTAACGGTGGCATATATTCTGCTTGCTACTTAGAGGCTAGCTGGAGCCAAATCCGTAGGGGCGGGTGACATCCGCCCAATCCCTGTGTCAAGGAGAGGGCAATGCAACCAATCAATCAAGCAGGCGGCCACCACGAGGGATTGCCCTCATCACCTAACCCCCCCGATATTGCTGCGTTGGTCACCCTGATTAACCAGCAAGATAGCTTCACCACGGTGGCTGAGGCGATACTAATTGCTGTCTGCACGGTAGCCCAAGCGGACGAGGCGGAACTGCATAGCGTGGAGTACAACTCATCACCCCTACGGCGGGCGCAGGTACGGCTCAAGGAACGAGATGAGCAGGGCAGCCCCGGCACCACCCTAGGGATACAAGTGCGGGGGCGCGGCCAGCTTGTCGGGATGCTGAACATCCATTGGGCGGATAACCACCCTCTTACCACGCCACAACGCGAGCAATTGGGCAATCTGGCTAACCTCGCCGCCTTGCTCATCCAGCGGGAGCGCAATCGCCGCCTCGAAGCGGAGATTGAGGGTAAGGTGGGCCAGTTCGACCGGCACAAGGAGCAATTCGCCGCCCTCGTCTCGCATCAACTACGCACCCCCCTCACCTCGATTAAGGGCTTCGCCCAGCTAGCGGGCAAGCGGCAGCAGCGCGGCGACCTTGAAGCGGTCAGCCGCTACATTACCACTATTCAGCAGGAGGCCAATCGGCTGGCTGCCATCGTCAGCAACTTGATGCTGGTATCGCAAATGGAAGTTTCGCTGCTGGGGATACGGCGGGGGCTGCTATCGCTGCACGAGATAGTGGAGCAAGCCATATCCACGCTGGGCCATCATCATCGTGCGGTGGAGAGCCAATTGGATGCCAGTCTACCCTTCTGCCATGCCGACCCCGTCACCTTGCAACAAGTGCTGCACCTGCTGCTTACCCACCTGCTTGCCCACCCCAGCGGCGAACGCTTGGTGATTACCGCTGCGCCCAACGGCGAGTATCTGAACCTTGCCCTAGAGCTAACCGCCAAAGGGGACGGCAGCAATGCTATCAGGCTGGAGGATGTCACCCTCGACCACGCCGTAGATAATACCGAGGTGAACAGTCCCACGATGAGTCTGTACATGGCGAAGAACCTAACCGAGGCGATGGGCGGCCAGTTCGGAATTGTTCACCATGATGGCGGACTGCGTTACCATATCGGTTTGCCACTCGCCGCCCGATAGGCCTAGCCATACTTGAGGGGCAACCACGCCCGCCCTACAGGGAGAGGTGGTCTAATGAGCAAGATTATGGTAGTGGACGACGAGGCCAGCATTGTCAGCCTCATCGAAGAAAACCTTCAAATGGAGGGTTACGAAACTCGCCATGCCTACTCCGGCGAGGAGGCGTTGGAGATTATGCGTCACGACCAACCCGATCTTGTGCTGCTCGACGTGATGATGCCGGGGATGGATGGCTACGAGGTCTGTCGCCAGATGCAGGCCGACCCCCAACTAAACCACATCCCCGTGGTGATGCTCACCGCCCGCTCCTCTGTCCCCGACCGTGCTATGGGCTACGCCAAGGGGGCGGACGATTATATCACCAAACCGTTCGATGCCGACGAACTGCTGGTCAGGGTGCGGGCGCAATTGCATCACCTCTACCACGAGGAAGTATCCTCTACCACCGGACTGGCGGGCAGCCAAGCGGTGGAGGATGCCATCAAGCAGCGCACCGAGGGCCGCGACCGTAACTGGAACATCATCTATGTGGACATCGAGCGGTTCACCACCTACAACGAGAGCTATAGCTTCCTAGAGGGTGATGAGCTAATTCGCGCCACCGCCCAGTTGCTGCGCGAGGTCGTCACCAACAAGGGCAACCCTCACGACATCGTCGGCCATGTGGGGGGCGACAACTTCGTGATTATCACCACCCCCGACAAGACTGAGGCAATATGCAAAGAGGCGACCGCGCGGTTCAACGCGATGATACCACAATATTACACCGCCGCCGACCGCCAGCAGGGTTATGTCGTAGTGGTCAGCCACGACGGACAAATAGTGCATAGCCCCATCGCCGAGCTATCCTTCGATGTGGTGGATAGCGGCGAATAAGTGTAAGTAAGGTAGTAGAGCGCGGCACATTTGGCCGCGCTTTTTGTTAGTTAGAAGTTACGCAGTTGCGCCTGAAATTATGCCGGTTGACGTAGGGGCGAATCGCATACGCCCTGCCCAACTGCGTTACACCTATTAGTACGAAACATAGGTTTAGCATAAGTGGAGGGAGTATGGCCGAGCAGCGGCAAGGTGGGTTGGGCGAACTGGCAAGGGTATTCTTGCGGCTGGGGCTGGTCGGCTTCGGCGGGCCACTGGCAACTATCGCCCTCATCGAGGAGGAGGCGGTTCGCAAGCGCGAGTGGCTGGACAAGCAGACCTTTAGCGACATGATGGCGGCGGCCAACCTGATACCGGGGCCGAACAGCACCGAGATGGCGATATACGTGGGCTATCAGCGGGCGGGCGGCGCGGGGGCATTGGTGGCGGGCGGGATGTTCATCCTACCCGCCTTTTTGTTGATGCTGCTGCTCAGTTGGGCCTATGACCAATTCAGCTTGATGCCGCAGATGGGCGGTTTCCTCTATGGGGTCAAACCGGCGGTCATCGCAGTGATTATCGGCACGCTATGGCGGCTGGCGCAGGGTTCGATTAGCAGCATCTGGCTGGGGCTGCTGGCCGCGGCCACGCTGGTGGTCTCCTACTTGCTGCCGGGGGCGCAGACGGGGGCGTTGCTGGCGGCGGGCGGGGTGGGCATCATCACCCTAGCGGTGGGGCAGAGGATACGGCGGACCATGGGACTGGGCTGGCCGCTACTCGCGCTGGCCGAAGTGCCCTATCTCCCCCTGTTCCTCACCATGCTGAAGGTGGGGGCATTGCTGTTCGGCGGCGGGCTGGTCATCGTCCCCTTGCTCCAAGCTGAGGTAGTGGATAATTACCACTGGTTGACCCAACCGCAGTTGCTGGACGGCATCGCCCTCGGTCAAGCCACGCCGGGGCCGATTGTGATAGTGGCGACCTTCGTCGGCTACAAGGTGGCGGGGCTTTTGGGCGCGGCCATCGCGACGCTGGGTATCTTCCTGCCCGCTTTTGGGTTCGTGCTGCTCACCGCCCCGCTTATCCGCGCCCTCCGCGCCAACCACTGGGTGCGGGCCTTCCTCGATGCGGTGCGGGCGGCGGTGGTGGGCGCAATCACCGCCAGCGTCATCACCCTGACCAGCGCGGCGATGGTGGATGTGCCCGCCGCCCTGATTGGCCTCGCCGCCTTGATTGCCACCTTCTATTTTAAGGTCGCCACCGCATGGGTCATTATCGGTGCAGGCGTGGTGGGGGCGATTTTGCGTACTATGCTCTAGTCCAGTCGCAATAGAGCGCGACGCACCATGTTCATCGCCGCCATTGCCCCCAGCCGCTTGATTTCCGCGCGAGGGCCGCGATATAGCTGCGACACAGTTCGCAGCTTGCCGCCGAAGTCGAGGCCGAGGAACACGGTGCCGACCGCCTTACCCTCCTGCTGGTCTGGCCCCGCTACGCCGGTGGTGGCAAGGCCAATATCCGCGCCGCTGTGAGTGCGGGCCGCAGTCGCCATCGCCGCCGCGCACTCCGCGCTAATCACCCCATGCTGACTGATTACCTCGGCTGATACCCCGTACTGTTGCTTCAACTCGTTCTGGTAGGCAACGAACCCGCCCTGATACCAGCCGCTGCTGCCCGCCACGTTGGTGAGGTTGTGAGCCACCAGACCGCCGGTAAAACTCTCCATCGTGCCTAGCTTCAGCCCACGCTCCAACAGCAGCTTGCCAGTAGCCTGCTCTAGGGTCTCATCGTCGTAGCCGTAGATGTACGCGCCCAGCACCTCGCGCACCTTGTCGGCCAGCGCATTGACCATCACCTCGGCCTCGGCACGGGTGGCCGCCTTAGCTGTCGCCCGCAGGTGAACCCCGTCCGGCTTGGCGTAGGGGGCAAGGGTGGGATTGTCGCCATTCATCAGGTGGCGCACCAACTCCTCGGCGGCGGACTCGCCGATACCCACCGTCTTAATCGTCAACGAGTGGATTAGACCCCCATCGGTCAGCTTGGCTAGCGGCGGCTCGAACTCCTCTTGCCACATCCGCTTCA
>JBBSEE010000203.1:0-5683 GCA_038239995.1 Chloroflexia bacterium
AGCTCCCGCCGTTCGCGCTCTAGCTCCGCTTGGACTAGCGTGACCGCGTTCTGGCAGCCACCCTGCGCGGTCAGGGCGGCATTGACCTCGGCTTGGGCGTGGTCGCGGCTGGCAGAGGCAGTGGCAACATCAGCGGTGGCCTCGTTCAGTCTAGCGGTGGCAGCGGCAAGATGGGCACGAATCGCTTCAAGCTGGGCGGGGAGTTCGCGTCGCTCCCGCTCTCGCGCCAGCAGCCCGGCATCGGCCTTGCCCTGTCCCCCGCCGCCGGTAACTGCCCCACCGGGGCGCACCACTTCGCCCTCCAATGTGACCAGCGTCCACGAGTAGATGCTATCGTCGCGGCTTACCTTCAGCAACTCGCGGGCAAGCGGCAGCGACTCGACCACTAGATGGCGACCGAGCAGCAACCGCGCGACTTCGGCAAGGGAGGGGTCATAGGTAACGAGGTCGGCGGCTACCCCCACGATGCCCTTGCTTGGCGGCGGCTTGAGCGCACGCGGCGGGCGGATAGTGTCTAGGGGCAGGAAGGTGGCTCGCCCCGCCCCCGCCGACTTGAGGTAGGCAATCGCCGCCTCTGCCGCGCCAAAGTTGGCGACCACGATGTCTTGCAGATGCCCACCCAGCGCGGTTTCGATAGCGATTTCCAGTTCGGCGGGGGCGTGGATGAGGCTGGCGACCGCGCCGATGATGTCGCGCAATCCCCCCTTACGCTTACTGTGGGCCGCGTCCAGCACCGCTCTCACCCCGCTATACAGCCCCGCCCCGCTCTCGCTCAGTCGCTCCAAGGCCTCAATGCGGGCACTAGTGCGCTGCTCGCTGGTTCGCAGCGGGCTGACCTCAACTTCCGCGATATGTAGTGCAGCAATCGTCGCCTTGTGCGCCTCGTTGCGTTGGGCATATTCCTGTCGCGCCGCTGCCAACCCTGCGTTCGCCTTAGCTAGAGCCGCCTCTGCCTCGCGCACCGCTTGGGCGGACTCATCAACTCGCTTTTGCAGGGGAGCAATCGTGGCGGCAAGCGTCTCGGTTTGCAGGCGGGCGCGGACGAGGGCGCGGTCGGCTTCAGCAGCGGCGTGCTGGGCGGCAGTATGGGCGGCACTGGTGGCGACATGGGCGCGGTTCGCCTCCGACTGGCAGGCCACGAGAGCAGCAGCAGCGGCTTCGGCGGCGCGAGTAGCGGTTTCAGCGGCGGCTAGTTCATCGCGTAGGCTGGCAACTCGCGCTTCGGCGGCGGTCTCTTCACCCTCAGCGGTGGCGACTACCGCATCGCGCTGGGCCAGCCGCACCTCGTCATCGGCAATTGCTGCCGACTGCTCCTCGGCTTGGCGCAGCAGGGCGGCTGCGTTGGCGGCTGCGTGCGCCGCCTCCCGCTCTAGCTCTTCGCGCTGGCGGGCGGTCATGTTCCGCTCGGTGGTGGCTCGCTCAAGGGCAGCGCGGGCCGACTGGATGGCAGCGCGGGCGGCGGCTTGCTGCTCTTGGGCACTATTGACCACCTGCTGGGCGGTCTCGACTGCGGCTTGGCGACGCTCCGCCTCGGCAGCGGCGACGGTGACTACCGCGCGGGCGGCGGCGTAGCGAGTGGCATACCATGACAGCAGCCGTGCGTTCAGTTCCTCGCTGACGCGACGTTGGTCGCGGGCAAGTTTGGCTTGTCGCTCCAACTGGCGCAGACGCGGCTCTAGCTCAGTGGCGATGTCATTGAGCCGCACCGCATTATCCTCAGTCTGGCGCAGGCGTAGCTCCGCCTGTTCACGCTGACTGTAGAAATGGGCGATGCCCGCCGCCGCCTCGAACAGGGCGCGACGTTCTTCCGGTCGCTGGCTGAGGGCCACATCTACCAGCCCCTGATTGATGATGGTGTAGGCGTGGTTGAGATTGGCGGTAAGCTCGGCCACATCGCGTAGCCGCACCCGACTGCGGTTGATGTAATACTCGTTGTTGCCGTCGCGGTAGGCGCGGCGACCAAGCGTCACCTCGTCGAACTCAATGGGCAATGCGCCGCTAGTGTTATCAATCGTGACACTGACCTCGGCCATGCCCACTGGCTGCCGCTTGCTGGAACCGGCGAAGATGATGTCCTCGGTGCGTTTGCCGCGCAGGGCAAGGTAAGACTGCTCACCCAGCACCCAGCGCAAGGCATCGGCGAGATTGCTCTTGCCGCTACCGTTGGGGCCAACAATGGCGGTGATGCTCCCGTCGAAGATGAACTCGGTCTTCTGGGCGAAGGTCTTGAAGCCCTGTAGCTGTAGTTTCTTTAGATACATAAGGTGGAAGGTAGAAGGTAGAATAAAGGATGGTCATTTCAGCAAAGCTAGCTGCTCCTCTACCATGCTTTCGCT
Organism: Chloroflexia bacterium; assembly: GCA_038239995.1. GTDB lineage: Bacteria > Chloroflexota > Chloroflexia > QHBQ01 > QHBQ01 > QHBQ01. The sequence continues at coordinate 2,337 of JBBSEE010000203.1, forward strand.
GGGCCAATCGTAGGGGTCGCTGCCAACGTACATCCACATAATCGTGCGGTCGGGGCGGATGAGAAGCATCGCAGGGTAGGCGACACGTGGGCCGTTCAATTGCAGCAGCTTGCTATCCAATCCCAGTCGGTCAGCGAATCCTTGGTCTATAATCGGCTGCCACTCCGCGTCGGGGATGGTGCGTAGCATTCCGTAGTCAGTGATGACTTTCAGGCTGGAATCGAGCAGATAGGGGAAGGTAATGGGTTCGCGCTTGAAGTAGTTAGCCACAATATCAGCCCGCTGGTGGGCGATGCCAATAAGCTGTACCCCGCGCCGCTGGTAATCGCTATAATTATGCTCTAGCTTCATCAACTGGGTGCGACAAGAGGAACACCATGTGCCACGAAAAAAAACTAGCAGCACCGGCCCGCTCTTCAGCAGAGTGGTAAGGCGATAGCTCGGCCCGCTCAAGCTGGGCAAACTGAAGTCTGGCGCAAGCTCGCCACTATGTAGCTTGGTGTCGGTTAGGGGCATATAAATCCTCTTTGTTGCCATCCCCATCCGCGCCCACTTCGTGTAGCAGGCGGTTGATGCGGTCGGCGGTGGCAGTGGTGTGGTCGGCGCGGAACTGTAGCTCTGGCATATAACGCAAGGCCATCCGCCCACCAAGCTCGTGACGAAGCCAGCCCCGCGCCCGCTCCAGCACCTCCATGCTGGCCTGCTGCTCCTCGGCTGTCCCCATCACGCTGACGAACACGCGGGCGTGCTTCAAGTCGGGGCTGACCTCTACCCCCATAATCGTGACGAAGCCGAGGCGCGGGTCTTTGATGCCGCGTAGCAGCAAGTCACTTAGCTGATGCTGTATCGCCTCGCCCACCTGCGTGGGGCGGCGGTTGTTCGATTTTCCAGCCATGTTCACCTCCGGTGAGTTATGAGTTTTGAGTTTTGAGTTAGAAGCAGCAACAGTTGCTTCCAACCTTTGACTTGAGGCTCGTGACTAGCAGCTACTCATTTCGCCATCTCATACCAATTACGTTTGGTGGTGATGTAAATTGGTCCGGGGCGAGCGCAGCCCGCCCCTACGTAAATACACCATCGGCCCGACCAATTGGTATTAGTTAGGATATGTAGTCCGTTTTTAACTCAAAACTCGTAACTCGTAATTAAGCGACCGGCTTGACCATCTCGCGGTGGTGGAACTCAAGCACATCGCCCTCGTGGAAGTCATTGAAGCCTTCGAGAGCCACGCCGCATTCGTAACCAGCAGCCACCTCGCGCACATCATCCTTGAAGCGACGTAGGCTGGCGACCGCGCCGTCGAACACCACAGTGCCGTTACGCAGCACCCGCACAGCAGTGTTGCGGGTCAGCTTGCCGTCGTTGACGATGATACCGGCCACCTGCTCGTTCTTGGGCAAGCGGAATACCGAGCGTACCGTGCCGTCGCCGTCCACCACATCTTGGAAGGTGGGGTCCAGCATCCCGGTCATGGCCGCCTTGATGTCGTCAATCAGGTTGTAGATGATGTTATAGAAGCGAATGTCAATGTGATTGGTCTCCGCAGCGCGGCGGGCGGCGGGGTCGGGGCGGACGTTGAAGCCGATGATAATCGCCCCCGACGCGGTGGCAAGGTTGACATCGCTCTCGCCGATTGCCCCCGTGCCCTTGTAGATGATCCGCACCGCCACCTTGTCATTGGTCAGCTTGGTCAGGGCTTGCGAAATCGCTTCGATTGAGCCTTGCACATCGGCCTTGAGGATGATGCGGACTTCCTTGACCTTGCCCGCCTCGATTTGGCTGAACAGGTCTTGGAGGCCGACCGGCTTGGCCGCCTGCATGGTCTCGGCCCGCTTCTGCAAGCTGCGGGCGTGAGCTACACCACGCGCAGTAAGGTCATCGGGCATCACTTGCAGCACATCGCCCGCCTGTGGTACCTCGCTGAGACCCAATATCTCGGCAGGGGTGCCGGGTTCGACCTTCCGCATCCGCCGCTCCTTGTCGTCGCGCAGAGCCTTGACCCGCCCCGACACGCTGCCGACCACAATTGGGTCGTTCAGGTTGAGGGTACCGTTTTGTATCAGCACGGTAGCAACTGGGCCGCGCTGCCGGTCCATTCGCGCTTCGACAATCGTGCCGACCGCAGGCTTGCTGGGGTTGGCCTTCAGTTCGGCGATTTCCGCCACCAGCAGCAACACATCGAGCAGGTCGGTAATGCCGGTGCCGTTTTTGGCCGAAACGTTGACGTAGGGGGTTTCGCCGCCCCATTCTTCGGGGGTGAGGCCAATCTCAGCCAGTTGATGCTTGACCCGCTCTGGGTTCGCTCCCTCGCGGTCTATCTTGTTCACCGCCACCACGATAGGCACCTTCGCGGCCTGCGCGTGGGCGGCGGCCTCCAACGTCTGGGGCATCACCCCATCGTCGGCGGCGACCACCAGCACCGCGATGTCGGTCACACTCGCGCCCCGCGCCCGCATCGCGGTAAAGGCTTCGTGGCCGGGGGTATCGAGGAAGGTCACTTTGCGCCCCTGCACCTCCACTTGATACGCGCCGATGTGCTGGGTAATACCACCCGCCTCGGTAGCAACCACGTTGGTGGCCCGAATCGCGTCCAGCAGCTTGGTCTTACCGTGGTCCACATGGCCCATGATGGTGACAACTGGCGGGCGGGGGGTGGCGGCGGGGTCACTCTTAATCGCCTCGATAATCTGCTCTGGGGTGGGGGGCACGAGGTTCTCATCCACCTCAATCTTCAGTTCACGCACATCGAAGCCGAGGTCGGTGGCGACAAGGTAGGCGGTATCATAGTCAATCTCTTGATTGATAGTCGCCATCATCCCGTTCTTCATCAGTTCGCTAATTACCGCCCCGGAACCGACGTTTAGCTCATCGGCCAAATCCTTGACGCTCAACAGCGGGGGTAGTTCGACGATAGTACGAGGTCGCTCCAACAGAGCCGCGCCACTGAGGGGGCGGGCGGTGCTGAGTGGCCCGCGCCCCCGCAGGTTGGCATCACCGGCATCGGGGCGGGTCTCCTGCCCGCGATGAGGATGATGGTCACGGTCGTTAGTGCGCTGCCGCTGGGGGGGGCGACCCGTAGTTGGGGTAGTACCGAAGCCACCCCCGCCCCCACCGCCGCCAAAGCCGCCACTACGCCCGCCTTGCGCTGGCCCGCGCCCGCCGCCAAAGCCGCCCCCGCCGCCCGGCCCGCCGGGGCCACGTCCGGGGCCACCGGGGCCACGACCCGGTCCGCCCGGCCCACCGGGGCCACGTCCGGGGCCGCCCGGCCCGCGTCCACCCCCGAAGCTACCATTGCTCGGCCCTCGTCCGCCGCCGAAGCCGCCCCCACCCGGTCGGCTGGTGTTGTC
>JBBSEE010000204.1:0-5681 GCA_038239995.1 Chloroflexia bacterium
CGGGGGGGGGGGGGGGGGCCCCCCGCGAGCCGCCCCCACACCCACCCCCTGCCCCTCCCATTGGGAGGGGAGTTGTCACTTATGCCAACACAAACACTTGATAGTCGCACACCCCGCTGATGATTTTGTACTCAGTGCAGACATTGAAGATGCCGTCGAACAGGTCGCGATACTGGTCGGCGGTGCGGATGTATGCGCCTTGGTCCAGCAGGTGGATGAGCGCACCGAGCAGGTTGAGCTTGTAGCCGACCGCGGTATCCTCCATAATCAGCACCCGCCCGCCGGGGCGCAGCACCCGCCGCATCTCGCTCAACACCGCGCGGGCCACCTCGTCGGTCATGTGGTGTATCACCCCCGTAACCAGCACGTTGTCGAAGCTGGCAGCATCGAAGCTCATGTGGGTGGCATCCATGGCCGCGAACTGCACCCCCTTCTTGCCTGCGTGCCGCTGCCTTGCATATTCGATGAAGCTGTCCAATATATCCACGCCATAATAATCGTAACCGGCCTGCACGAACAGGTCGGTCAATTCGCCGGTGCCGCAGCCGACATCGAGCAGGCGGGGGCGGACGCGGGGGCGGTGGCGGAACAGTTCACGGCGTATCACCGCTTTCTCACCCTTGAAGTTGTCCTCCAGCAGGCGACGAAAGATGTTCCACATCTCTGGGTTGGCGGCGGTGCGCCGCACCAGCTTATGCACAAACTCTGGTATCTGCAAATCTGCTCCTCTGGCGGCAACTTCCGCCCCTGCCATAACGGATGAAGGTCGGTCGCGGTTGCTAAACTACGGCGGTCAAGATACCACCACCAGCGGCTCTCGTCAAGCGGCATCAGCCCCTGATAGTGCTGCAAGGTGGCATCGAAGCGGGGCAAATAGCCGTCCCGCAGCCGCGCATCGTGCTTGGCGACTAGGGCTTCCTCGGCCCCGACCTCGCCGCCGGTCTCGCGCCAGTAGGCGAGCAGGAAGTGCAGCGCGTCACGGCTGTGTAGCAAGTCGGCGAACTCGCGGTTACGCAGGTGGGCAAGCTGCAACACCATCAGCGCGTAGTGGCGCACCTCAGCCAGCAGCAGGTGGGTGAGGCAGGCCTCGCGGTTGGGCGGGGACATCGCCTGCAATGCTGTCTGCATCCGCTCGATTTGCCCCGCTGCCAGCCGCTGCTGCTCGCCCTCTAGCTGCGGCAAGTAGGCGGCTAGCTCGTAGATAGGGCGGATGCACTCCGCCGCGGCGCAGGGCCGCTCGGTCGCCCCCATCCGCGCGGTGATTTCGTTGATCAGGATTTGTACACGGTCCATAGGCAATTGTCGTGACTCCCCTCCCACCGGGAGGGGCTGGGGGTGGGTGATTGCCGCGCGACTCGCTCCCACCCCCTACCCCTCCCGGTGGGAGGGGAGAGAGTCCCTACCCCTCGCGGCGGGTGGGGAATTAGCTAGCGAAGAACTCGCGCACCGCGGCGGCCACCTGCTCCTGCTGCGTGGCGGTCAGTTCGGGGTAGAGAGGCAAGGAGACGATTTCGCCCGCGAGTTGCTCGGCGTGGGGGTAGCTGCCCACCCCCAACCCCAACTCGGCGTAGGCGGGTTGCAGATGCACAGGGATGGGGTAGTGTATCATCGTGGCGATGCCCCGCCCCTTGAGATGCTCCATCAAAGCTGTGCGGCGGGCGGTGGGGACGCGCACCACGTACAGGTGGTAGACGCTGGCGGAGAAGCGGCGATTGACGATGGGCTGCATTTGCGACACACCCGCGAACAAGCCGTGATAGCGGCAGGCCAGTTCGCCCCGCTTCGCGTTCCACTCGTCGAGATGGGTGAGCTTGACCCGCAATATCGCCGCCTGCAACTCGTCCAGCCGCGAGTTCACCCCCAGCCGCACATGGTTGTAGCGACCGCTCTGGCCGCCGTTGCGTAGTTCGCGCACCGTCTCGGCCATGGCCGCATCATCGGTGACGACCAACCCGCCATCGCCGTCCGCGCCGAGGTTCTTCGAGGGGTAGAAGCTGAAGGCGGCGATTGCCCCCATCGTCCCCACGCGGCGGCCCATGTATTTGGCCCCATGTGCCTGAGCGCAATCCTCCACAACCGGGATGCCTTGCCGCTGCCCAATCTCCAATATCGGCCCCATGTCCGCCGCTTGGCCGTAGAGATGCACCGTCATAATCGCACGGGTGCGGGCGGTGATGCGATGTTCGATGTCGGCGGGGTCGAGGTTGCCGGTTTCGTGGTCAACATCGGCCAACACTGGATTAGCCCCGATTTGCGACACCGCCAACGCACTGAACACCGCGGTGTGGGTGGTGGTAATCACCTCGTCACCGTGGCCCACCCCCACCGCCCGCAAGGCAAGGGCAATTGCGTCGGTACCATTGCCCACCCCCACCGCGTGCGCGTTGCCGTTATAGGCGGCAAACTCGCGCTCGAAGGCGGCCACCTCCTCGCCGAGGATATACCAGCCGCTCGCCAGCACCCGCAACGCCGCTGCGTCTATCTCCTCCTTGATACCCTCGTACTGCGCCTTCATATCACTGACCAGAATCATACCGTCACGCTCCTGCGGGATTGTTGTAGCTGGGTTCGCTCGGCTCGACCACTGCCTCGTCGCGCTCCCAACCTTCGTTCTCTAGCCTGATGCTTTCGATGCTGATGATGTTGCCGTCGGAGTCGAGGTCGGGCAGGGCTTGGTACTCCGACACCCAGCAGCGATACACCTTATAGGCAATCACCAATTGTCCGGCCTCGTTGTACAGTTCGATGATGATGTCCTTGCGAAAGTCGCGCAGCGAGACCTCTTTACCCATGCCTGCGCCGAATTGCCAGACCTTGTTCGCCCATCGCTCGAACTCGTGGTCGTGGGTGAGGCCGCGCTCCAGTATAATGGGCGCGTAGGAGGTCAGCCCCGGCGATTTGTGTGCGCTGCTGGGGTCGCCGCCCTCGCGGTGTTCGATCACCTGCGTGACCCGCCGTAGCCCACTAATGCGGCTCACCCCCGCCACATAGCGGCCATCCCACTTCACCCGAAACTTGAACCCCTTGTAAGGGTCAACCCGATTGGGGTTGACGGTGAACTGCGCCATGTTGCTCCCTCCTTGAACAGGGTAAACCACCCCTAATTGGTCGCCCTATTGTACCATATTTACACCGACCTGCATCGCTCGGCATCGTTTCGGCGCAGATGACTTAGCCAGTCGGCTAGCTCATGCCGCCAAGCAAATAGGGCGAAGCCAAATGTGCCAGCAACTGCGAAACCTAGCAGCCCCCAACTAGCGTGGATGGCGGGGAAGAGCAAGCATATCAGCGCGGCAAGCCCAATGCTGATTAGCACCGATATTATCGCCGCATATCTCGTACCCTTCCGCCGCCGCAAGGTTAGATAGCAAAGCAAGGTGAACAGGCAAAAGCCCAACCCCACCGCCGGTCGCGGCAGCAGCAACCCTGATACCGCAGGCGGCGTGATTGCCAGTGCTGCTAGCTTGACCCCCAGCTTGCGATTGCCCGACCCAAACGTGTCGCTGCTGATGGTGATAACCGGGTTGGCTGCGAAGGCGCGGATAGTCGAGGCCGGTATGGACAGAGTATAGGTATTGAGGTTTATCCAGTATAGGCGGTCGCACTTGAAAGCGGGGTCGCCAGCACGTAGACACGATGTGTAGATGTCAGGGTCAATCTGCGGCTGGTGGTCGCCACTTACCAGCACGTCGCCCACCACTAGCCCAGCCAAACTGATTGTTGCGGTAGTTGTGGGCGCAGCGTAATAATAATCATCGCCGCCGGTCGCCGTATGGGGCGGAAGGTTGAACATCTGGCGGTCCATCACGAGGCTGATTTGGTAATCGCCGCTACCGATGGGGTAAGCGAAGTCGGGCAAGCGAATCGTCCCCTTGCCCGCCGTCCAACGGTAATACTCGCTACCCTCTTTCGCGCTCCAACCTTCGGTAAAGTAGGAGCTATCGTCAGCCACGCCAGAAGAGATGACTAGGGGCGGCTGATATTGGTAACAGGCAAGCATCACGAAGAGTGCAACCAACATTGCCAGCCACAAGCTGCCTTCGCCGAGCAGGGGGAGAAACCGCTTGGGGGCGAAGCGCATCGGGAGGTGGCGATTTAGGGAGCGCGGGGGGACAGCCTCGACCAGTAGCCCGTCGCTAATCGCCATTCTGCCGAGGACTAGAGTGCGCGGGCGGAGTATATCCGCGAGGTCAACTTCGGGGTCGTTCGGAAGGGACATACAATCCACCATCATTAGCTAGTCAGCAGGGCGGGCCGCCGTCCGCCCTTACGAAAATATGCACTATCGCATCATGGCCGATTGAAGATTTTGTACAAGACAACCCTTACTTAGATTACCATATTGTGCAGCAGTGGTCCAGTATCGCTAACTATTACTTTCAACGGCTGAGTTCCTTCTGCTGCAAACCCCACTCGATGTCCTCCAGCATAAAGCGCGTCTCCAACTCGCGCAGCTCCTCATCGCTAAGGCGGGGGAGGGGTTGGCGGTTCATGCGGCGGAGGAACACAGCCAAAGCAAGCAGCACTATCTCTTCTTCACTCTGATAATAGCCCTTTGCCACCAAATCTCGTAGTTCGGCGGCCATCGGCTCTGGTATCTCTAGCTCGATCTTCAGCATCTTACTGCCTCCTGCTGGCTCTAAAAGTAATACTGTTCGCCATATTGCTGATAATATTCTATCATACGCCGCAAGCCGTCGCGTAGGTCGGTGCGGGGCTGCCAGCCGGTGACGCGCTGGAGCTTGGTGTAGTCGCCGTAGTAATCGCCAATATCTATCGGCTTGCGCTCGGCGGGCCACGGCACGAGGTTGTAGCCACCACCCCCTGCCAGTGCGACAATCAGCTTGGTCAGTTCCAGTAGATTGATGGGCGGGCCACCGAGGTTGAAGATGTGGCCGTTGCATTCGTCGCTAACCCCCACCCGCAGGAAGGCATCCACCACATCGTCCACATAGTTGAGGTCACGCAATTGACTGCCGTCGCCGTAGATGTTGATGGTCTCGCCCTCGACCGCGAGGCGCACGAACCAGCCGATGAACCCCTGCCGCGCATCGCGCAGGTACATGCGCGGGCCATAGGTGTTGGTTAGCCGCAGCGAACAGGCCCGCAAGCCGTACACGTTGTTGTAGACGATATGGTACAGTTCGCCCGCCTGCTTGTTGATGCCGTTCACGTCGGTGGGGTGGACGATGTGCCGCTCGTCCACCGGCAGATAGTCGGGCTTACCGTAAATCTGCCGCGTCCCAGCGTAGACCAGCTTCACGCCGGGGTTGTGGCTGCGACAGGCTTCCAGCAGGGTTAGCTGGGCGCGACAGTTGATGTCGAGATCGGTGAGCGGGTCGGCCATGCTGTCCATGTGACTGACCTGCCCCGCGAGGTTGAAGATGTAGTCCTGCCCCTGCACCAGATAGTTCATCCCGCTGCGTTCGCGGATGTCGGCGATGTTCACCTCCACGCGGTCGCGGATGTCGGCAATGTTGAACAGATTGCCGCCGTATTCGGGGATGAGCGAATCGACCAACATCACCTTCGCCCCCACTTCCACCAGCCGATGGGCGAGGTTGCTGCCGATGAAGCCGAGGCCGCCGGTAATCATCACCTGCTTGCCCGCGTAGATGGCGGGATAATCGTCCATTGCTTCCCCTTTGATGGTCCACCGTTTCCCCAACATAGATGTAGAG
>JBBSEE010000205.1:0-5675 GCA_038239995.1 Chloroflexia bacterium
TGGGGTAGACCTTCACCGCTTGGCTGGCGGGGACGGTGGCTTGGCGCAGCAGCAGGCCGAGGGGGGTGAGCCAGCGCAGGTTGATGTTGGCAAAGCTGTAATCGCCGCGCCGATGGGGGAGGACGGAATAGGTGTTCTCCGCAGGCTCGCCCCGTCGCACCGTGCCGCTGAGATGCTCCGCCCCACTGAGGACGAACTGGAAGGGCGGCTCATCGTGCATCTGATAGGCGACCGCACGGCGGGTGTTCGGGTGGCGGGGGCGGTAGATGAGCCGCAGGGTGATGGGATTGTGGGCGGCGATACTTAGCTTAGTCTCGCAGATGCGATGCGCCTCGAACTCATGCGCCCCCGGCGCGGCAAAGTAGTCATAAGCCAGCAGCAGCAGCGCAAGGGCGATATAGCCGAGCGCGACATAGAACAGCGACGGGGCGAACTGGCTGAGTATCAGCAGCGGCGCACCGCCCAGCAGCACAATCAGGGCGCGAGGGGTGGGGATGGGCATAAGTTTTGAGTTTTGAGTTTTGAGTTTTGAGTTGCTGGCTTAGTGTTCATCGGCATCCTAATGTTTTCACTATCTTTGTACCTGCGTTTATCATGAGCAAGCAAATGATGACGTAGGGGCGCATCGCATCCACGCGGCAGCACCACACTAGAAACGGTCGCCCGCGTTGGGCAGGAAGAAGAACAGCGCGACCACAAGGGTAAGCCCCACCGCCACAATCACGTTGAAGAAGGCGATAATGAAGGCTGCGACGTAGACGAGTACCCCCAGCCGATTGGCCCGCTGCCGATTCCGCAGATGGGCGGGGTCGGAGGCTTGGTCTACCAGCCGCATCCCCCGCACCGCATAGGCCCAGAGCGAGTAGAACGCCACCGCCATCGCCAGCATGGTGCCGACATACAGCACCGCTGCCGCGGTGGTGTCTGCGTTCGCGCGGCTCAGTTCGTTGTTGGTGGCGGCGGCAAGCTGATACTTCACCGCCTCGCCCAGCAGGTCGGTGGGGTAGGGGATGAACGAAACCGCCAGCAGCAACAGCAGGTTCAGGTTGAGCAGCATTCGGTCGCTGCGGATGATGTATTTGAACATCACATGATGGTTAATCCAGATGATGCCGATGGTCAGGAAGCTGGTAAGGTAGGCAACGTACACCGGCCACTGGTCGCCCAGAAACTCCAACAGCGATACGCCCTTCTGCTTCAGTTGCTCAAAATCGGGGACCTTGACTTCCAGCACCAGCAGGGTAATCGCAATCGCAAACACGCCATCGCTGAAGGCTTCGAGGCGGCTAGTGCCGTTCTCCTGCTCGGCTGGCGGAGACTGGGGTTCAGCTTCTCTGGTAAAGTCGGGGCTATTCATTAGGGATGACCTCGGTATGCCGTTGATTTGACCATAGCATACCACCACATTGGCCGGAAAGCCATAGGGTAAGCATTTGACTCGCATTATAATCCGCCCCATCAAACCCCAATCTGCAATCTGCAATCCCTAACGTGGCACTTCCAGCCGCCCCAGTATCCGCTGTATCGCGGTGTCTGCGGTCAGCCCTTCGATTTCCGCCTCCGGCTTGAGGATGATGCGGTGACGATAGACGGGGCGGGCGAGGAACTTCACGTCGTCGGGCACCACGTAATCGCGGTTCTGCATCGCCGCCCATGTCTTGGCCGCCAGCAACAGGGAGATGGAGGCGCGGGGGCTGCCCCCCAGCACGAGGTCGGGGCTGCGGCGGCTCTCGGTCGCCAGCGCGGTGATGTAGCCCAGTATCGCCTCGTCCACGCGGATAGTCTTAATCTCGGCGCGGGCTTGCATCACCACCGCCTCGGTGATGAGGTGGCGCAGACCAGTAGCGGCCACATCCTGCGCGTCGAACCCCGCGTTGTAGTTGCGTAGCACCTGCATCTCCGCCTCCAGCGGCGGGTAGTCAATCGCAATCTTGAACAGGAAGCGGTCAAGCTGCGCCTCCGGCAGGGGATACGTGCCCTCGAACTCGACTGGGTTCTCGGTTGCCAGCACCATGAAGATGTTGGGCAACATATAATCCACCCCGTCAATCGTCACCCGCCGCTCCTGCATCGCTTCCAGCATCGCCGACTGGGTCTTAGCTGGGGCGCGGTTGATCTCGTCGCCCAGCAGAATGCTGGTGAAAATCGGCCCCTTGCGGAGGTTGAAGGAGCTGGTGGCGAGGTCGAACACATTGGTGCCCACAATATCAGAGGGCAGCAGGTCGGGGGTGAACTGCACCCGCTTGAACTCGGCGTTGATAAGGTAGGCAAGAGTGCGGGCCATCAGCGTCTTGGCCGTGCCCGGCACCCCCTCCAGCAGCACGTGCCCGCCACTGAGCAAGCTAATCGTCATCAGGGCGAAGGCTTCATCCTGCCCCACTATCACCTTGCGCCGCTCACTGTCAATCGCGGCATAAATATCACGGGTTATCAAGCGCACCCCCTGCCCCTGCGGGAATTATGAATTATGAATTATGAATTGCGGGTTAGCCAGTTGACCAATGATTGGCGTTCGCTGGTGCGGCTATTATACCTGTTGCCCCTACTAGGCGCAACTTAGGGTGGGTACGGATGTGCTTTGGGCCGAGGTGAGTACCACCCGCCCATACGCAGCAAGTGAAGAGTGGCCGCCGCTAGCAGTAGGGGTTGGCCGCCCTGCGGGGGACATCAGGGGGTCTGGGGGTATAGCCCACAGCTGGTGACGAGCGCAGCGGCAAGTGAAGAGTGCCCCTACTAGCAGCGGGGGTTGGCCGCCCGGCGAGGGGACATCAGGGGGTCTGGGGGTATAGCCCCCAGCTGGTGACGGGCGCAGTGGCAACTCGTAACTGAGCAGGTGGCGACACACTACTGCGCTTGGTGATTGCCGGTTAAGGTCAGTAACATTTACCTTCACCGGCGGGGGGCTACCCCCCACACCCCCACAGCTCTCCCCCACCTTTCCCTAGCTTGATGCGGATGGGCGAGTGCCACCCGCCCCTACGTCAGCCGCCCGTTGGGCCGATTGGCGTTGATGCGCTTCGGCAGGGCGTGATAAATCACGCCCCTACATCCGCTTGCTCCGCTACTCCGCTGCACCTAATCCGCTGGCTGGTCATCCGTAAAGAGCGAGTGCCACCCGCCCCTACCGCATAACCGCATTCACCATTTACCATTCACCATTCACCATTTAGCCCTCCCCCCCGCCTTGCCCCCATATGCTTCAGATGGTACAATTCATCCACAAAGGGATACGGGCGCAACGGGGCGGCGGCAAGCAACTATAGAGGAGCAGAGGATGAACCCAGCAGAGACGGGCGCAACGCGGGATAGAGTGATACTGGTGATGGACGGGGGCGGGGGCGATGGGGCGGCGGGGCAACTAGCACGGGCGGTGGCCCGCAGGCGGGATGGGCAACTGATACTGGCGGCCACAGTGGAGGTGGCGGCGGGCGAATCGTTGAGCGAGGGTACGATTCGCGCCCAAGAGTTGCGCCAGCAGTTGAGCGCAATGGTAGGGGCGAACAGCGGTGAGGGTGAGCCGCCCACTCGCGTGGTGGTGCGAGTGGGGCGGGACAAGTGGAGCGAACTAGCTGCGCTGGCGACCGAGGAAGGCGCGGGGATGATGGTCATCGCGCTGGGGGCAGAGATTGACCCGGTCAACTCGCTGCGGCTGGGCAATACCCCCCTCGACGAGGTGCTGGCCGAGGCCCCCTGCGATGTGGTGCTGGTGCGCGAGGCGAAGGCGGATGTGGGGCGCGAGTTGATACCCGATGTGCTGCTGGCGGTGCGCGGCGGGCCACACGCGGAACTGGCCTTCGATGTGTGCGAGGCGTTGAGCGCAGACGCAGATGTGACCGCGATTACCAGCCTGCACGTCATCCCCCAAGATATGCCCGCCCTTGCCCAGATATACGAGGAGCTACCCTACCGCCGCTTCGGGGCGCGAATGGCGGCCAATCGGCGGGTACGTCGCTTGCAGATGGTCAGCCGCAACGTGGAACGCACCGTGCTAACCGAGGCAGCCCGCCACCGCTGGACAGTAATGGGGATGAGTGCCCCGCCCACTACCCTGCAAGTGGCTAACCCACTCGCTGCGCTGGGGGCGATTGCCGCGGATGCCCTGCTCACCGTCCCCGGCAACCTCGTACTGGTCAAGACCCGCCGCCCGATTGCCCCAGAGATTAGCCGCGCCAGCACCGCGCTGAATACCCCTCCCGACCTCGACCCCGAAACCCTGTCGCTGGTGGTGGACAAGTGGTTCGCGGAGAACACCTTTCATGCCGACGAGTTCCGCGACCTCGACAAGCTGGTGGCGATGAAGCGCAAGCAAGGCCTGACCATCAGCCTCGGTCTGCCCGCGCTGAACGAGGAAGCGACCGTAGGCAAGGTCATCAGCGTGCTGAAGGAGGCTTTGTACGACCGCGTGCCGCTGCTCGACGAAATCGTGCTGATTGACAGCAACTCCGACGACCGTACCCGCGAGATTGGCGATAAACTAGGCATCCCCGTCTACATCCACCAGCAGACGTTGCCAGAGGTGGGTGCCCCGTTGCACGGCAAGGGCGAGGCGTTGTGGAAGAGCTTGCACCTGCTCAAGGGCGACATCATCGTGTGGGTGGATACCGACATCACCAACATGACCCCGCAGTTCGTCTACGGTCTGGTCGGGCCGCTGCTGGCCGAGCCGCGCATCAAGTACGTGAAGGGCTACTATCGCCGCCCCATTCGCAGCGGCACGGTGCTGGCCGAGGATGGGGGCGGCAGAGTGACCGAGCTAACCGCCCGCCCCCTGTTCAACCTCTTCTACCCCCAGCTATCGGGGCTGATCCAGCCGCTCAGTGGTGAGTACGCGGGGCGGCGCGAGGCCTTGGAGCAACTCCCTTTCTTCAGCGGCTATGGGGTGGAGACGGGATTGCTGATTGATATACTGGAGGGCTACGGCTTGAGCGCGATTGGGCAAGTCAACCTCGGCCAGCGCATCCACCGCAATCAGTCGCTCCGCGCCCTCAGCACCATGTCCTTCGCCATCATGCAGGTGATACTGGAGCGGGTCGAGGCGCGGCGGGAGATTAGCTTGCTGGCGGGCATCAGCCGCAGCATGAAGCTGATAAAGTTTGCCGATGACCAGCTATCGTTGGAGCTAAAGTACGTCCACGACACCGAACGCCCCCCGATTGCCACCATCGAAGCGTATCAGCAGGCGCGGGAGGCGATGAAGGCCGCCCTATCAGAGGCGCATTGAACTGCGCCCCTTGCATCGGAGTGGTATAATAACAAAGTTCTAGTTGGCGGTGAGGAGATTGAACTATGAGGACCATTGAAATTGACAGTGCCGCCAGCCCGCTGATGGAGAGGGCGGGAGAAGAAACGGTGGTACTAACTCTTGAGGGCAAACCGTATGCTGCATTGGTCTCGTTCGATGAGGAGTCGGCGGAGGCATTGCTGAAGGTGATTAGAGCTGAGGAGGAGCTTGAGTTTGATGCCGAAATCGAGGCCTTGAGCAATCACCCTAAGTTTCTCGCGCTAGTCGAGCAAGCGATGCGGAGCCTAAGTGAGAACGGTGGCACCCCTGCCGAGGAGTTTCACCGCGAACTAGGCTTTTAACCTCGGTGCAATTAAAGCCAATCGGCCCCCACCGTAAGTGGTGGGGGCCGATTGATATGGTGGAGATGGGGGGAGTCGAACCCCCGTCCAAA
>JBBSEE010000206.1:0-5673 GCA_038239995.1 Chloroflexia bacterium
GCTCAAGTCGCCCGGCGAGTACGACGCGGACATTGCCGTGGGCGAGGGCCAGCCGCTGGGCAGCGGGGTCAACTTCGGCGGGCCGTATAATGGGCTGATGTCCTGTAAGACGCAGTACGTTCGCAGTATGCCGGGCCGCATCGTGGGCCAGACCAAAGATAGCAAGGGGCAGCGGGGTTACGTGCTTACCCTGCAAACCCGCGAACAGCACATCCGCCGCGAGAAGGCCACCTCCAACATCTGCACCAACTCCGCGCTCATCGCCCTCGGTTCGACTATCTATATGTCACTGATGGGCAAGCAGGGGCTGCGCCGCGTCGCCCAACTCAGCTACAACCGCGCTCATTACCTTGCCGCGCAGGTTGCCAGCATAGCGGGCTACAAGCTGTACTTCGATGCTCCTTTCTTCAACGAGTTCGTGGTGGAGACCCCGATAGCCCCCGCAGAATTGAACCGCCGCCTGTTCGATGATGCCGGTATCGTGGGCGGCTACGATGTCAGCGACCATATCCCTAACGGCTGGCTGCTGTGCGCTACGGAGATGTCCAGCAAGGCGCAGATTGACCAATTGGTTGCCCTATTGCGACAGTACGCGGAGGTGAAGTAGCGATGGAGCCAGTAATTTTCGAGCTATCCTGCCCCGGTCGGGTCGGTTTCAGCCTGCCAGAGAGCGACACCGACGATTACGCCGCCCAACTCCCCGCCGAATTGCGGCGCGACCAACCCGCCGGTTGGCCGGAACTGAGCGAACTGGATGTGGTGCGCCATTTCGTGCGCCTGTCGCAGTTGAACTACAGCATTGACAGTGGCTTCTATCCGCTGGGTAGCTGCACCATGAAGTACAACCCCAAGGTGAACGAGGATGCCGCCAGCTTGCCCGGCTTCTACTTCCTGCACCCGATGCAGCCGGAGGCCCAGATACAGGGCGCGTTGCACATCCAGTACGAATTGCAAGAGATGCTGAAGACGATTGCGGGCATGGATGCCTGCACCCTGCAACCGGCGGCGGGGGCGCATGGCGAGTTCACCGGCATGGCCCTCGTCCGCGCCTATCACCGCTCACGCGGCGACTTTGAGCGCACCCTCGTCCTCATCCCCGACTCCGCGCACGGCACTAATCCTGCCACCTGCACCTCGCTGGGGATGAGCGTTCTCAGCCTGAAGACGGGGGCAGACGGCAATGTGGATATGGAGTCGCTAGCCCGCGCCCTTGCCGATAACGCGGGCAAGGTGGCGGGGATGATGATTACTGTGCCATCCACCCTCGGCCTGTTCGAGCCGAACATCGTCAAGATTGCCGCGCTGTTGCACGAGGCGGGGGCGCAACTCTACTGCGACGGTGCGAACCTGAACGCGATGGTCGGTGAAATCCGCCCCGGTGACTTCGGTGTGGATGTGCTGCACATCAATCTGCACAAGACCTTCACCACCCCGCACGGTGGCGGCGGCCCCGGCAGCGGGCCGGTAGTCTGCAAGTCCCACCTTGCCCCCTTCCTGCCCACCCCGATAGTGGCAAAAGAAGGCGACCGCTACGTGCTGCACGTGCCGGAGCAGACTATCGGCAAGGTTCGCGCCTTCTGGGGCAACTTCGGGATGCACGTTCGCGCCTACGCCTACATCCGCCAGCAGGGGGCGGTGGGCTTGAAGGAGGTTAGCCGCGACGCAGTGCTGAACGCCAACTACCTGCGAACCCAGCTACAAGACGTGATTCCCCCTTACCAGAACCGCCCCTGTATGCACGAAGTGGTGCTGACCGGCAAGCGGCTGAAGCAGGAGACGGGGGTGAAGACGCTGGATGTGGTCAAGCGGCTGATGGACTACGGCTACCACGCCCCCACTATCTACTTCCCGCTCATCGTCGAGGAGTGTATGCTGATAGAGCCGACCGAGACCGAGAGCCGCGAGACGCTGGATGGGTTCATCGCGGCGATGAAGGCGATTGTCGCTGAGGCCCACCGCGACCCGGAACTGGTCAAGACCGCCCCGCACAACACCCAGCTAGGCCGCCTCGACGAAGTGACCGCCGCCCGCGACCCCAAGCTGCGCTGGCTGCCCACCGACCCCCGCGAACCCGACAGCCAGTGGGGTAGTGGCCGCAACCCCAACATGGTGAGCAAGCTAGAGCCGCTAGAGCGGGATTGAAGAAGGTAGAAGGTAGAAGGTAGATCTAGAATCCACCTTCTACCTTCTTAATTCAAACACATGGACAACTACGAGCTAGCCAAACGCTTCAACGAGGAGCGGCACAGCATGACTCCGGAGGCGTATCAGGAGATGCGTAACCGCGAGTTGGTGGCCGAGGCGGACGCATGGTACGAATTGTCCGGCCAGTTCCTCGACGGTAGCTTCGGGGTGATGAAGTGTCCTCACTGCGGCAAGCAGGCGTTTACCGTGGTGCTGTTCCCCCACCATATCTTCATCTCCTGCCGCATCTGCACCCGCTTCACCCGCCCCCGCGTGGAGGAGTACGACCCCCAGAAGCTGAAGCGGCTCGCCGACCTCTTCGCCCGCACCCACCCCAACGCGCTGGAGGTGACAGTCAAGCTGGCTCCTCCTTCGGGAGATTAAAGACCAAAGATAAAAGATTAAAGTTATGGCTGATACCTCAACTCAAACCTCAAACCTCAAACCTCAAACCTCGCCGTGGCGGCTGATCGACAGCGGCACACTGGATGGAGCGACCAATATGGCGGTGGACGAGGCGTTGCTGCGCTCGTGCATCGCGGGCAGTCGCGGTTTCCCCACGCTGCGGCTGTTCGGCTGGCAAGAACCAACCCTGAGCATCGGCATCATGCAGGAGGTGGACAGTGATGTGGACGGCGACGCACTGGCCGCGCTGCATATCCCGCTAGTGCGGAGGCCGACGGGGGGGCGGGCGGTGCTGCATCAGTTCGAGCTAACCTACTCGCTGGTGGGCAGCGAACGTGACCCGCTGCTGTCGGGCAGCGTGGTGGAGTCGTATCGCAAGATTAGCGGTGGGTTGGTGGCCGCCCTCGCGCATCTTGGCCTCCACGCCGCGCTAGCCCCGCCCGGCAGCCACCGCGCTGCCAATCATCACGCCGCCGCCTGCTTCGAGCAACCCGCCGATTATGAGGTGAGCGTGGGGGGGCGCAAGCTGATTGGCAGCGCACAGGCGCGGCGGCAGGGGGTCATCTTGCAGCAGGGCAGCATCCTGCTCGGTCTGGACACCGCCCTGCTGGTGCGGGTGCTGCGGTTCGACGATGAGGCCAACCGCGCCCGCGCCGCCCAGCGATTGCAAACCCGCATGAGCAGCGTGGGCGATGCGCTCGGTTTGCCCCAGCCGCTCGATTATGCCAGTATGGCCGCGGCATTGCGGGTTGGCTTCAGCACCGCGATGGGCATCACCTTCGCCGATGGTGAACTGAGCGATGATGAGCGTATCGCCGCCGCGCAAATGCGGGCCGAGAAGTACGCGAATGATGCGTGGACGTATCTGCGCTAGATGAGTATCCTCGCTGCGAAGCTGGACCGCTTCCTCACCCCTCCTCGCCTGAAGGTGCTAGCCCTGCTCCTGTTCCTTGCTTTGCCGCTGTCCGAGGGGATTGACCTGTTCAGCGGCAGCGAGTATTACGCGGTGGGTGGCAGTCTCAAGGCTGAGGACTTCATGATATTCTACAACGCGGGCAAGCTGGCGGATGCGGGCCATGCGCTCGATGCTTACAACTACCACACGATGCTAGCCAGCATCAATCAGCAGGTCGCCGCGCCCCCGCCCGCCGCCAATACGCCAGACTTTGCTACCGTCTGGCCCATCTATCTGTATTCGCCGCCGTCTACGCTGGGGTTCGGCCTGCTGGCCCGATTGCCATTCTGGGCGGCACTAGCAGTATGGCTGCTGGCGGGGCTGGCGGCGATGCTGCTGGCGGCGTGGCTGCTGCGTCGGGCTTTGCCTTACTTGCAGCGGTATCCCTACTGGCTGGCGGTTCTGCTCACGCTCGGCTTCTGGCCGCTGAACATCGTGTTCACCAACGGGCAGAACTCCTGCTTTACCCTGCTGGTCTACGTCTGCGCCTTCTACCTCACCCAGCCACGAGGAAGGGCGACCTCGCTCCCCTCGACCCCCGCGGTGGGCTGGGATTGGCTAGCCGGGCTAATCGCCGCTGTGCTGGCCTTGCAGAAGCCTCAGTTGCTGCTCGGCATCGGCTTGCTTTGGCTGCTGACGATGCGTTGGCGGGCACTGGTGGGGTTGGCAATCGGGGTTGCCCTCGCCAGCGGCGTGACCCTGCTATTCTTGCCCATTGATACCTTCGGGGCGTGGCTGGGCAACCTACTCGCCTTCAGCCGCGCCACCGATGCGCCGATACCCGACACCGACGTGACGATGCGGAGCTTGCTGCACGCGCTGCTCCCCTTTGCCAAAGGGCTAGCCGATTTGCTATACTATCTCTACTTTGTCGCCGCCCTTGCCACCTTTGCTCTTGCCCTGCGGCGGCTGAAGCGGGCGGAAATAAACGAGTCGCGCCGCCATCTGTGGCAATATACCCTTGCCGCCCTGTTCAGTGTGGCGGCAGCCAGCTATCTGCTCATCTACGACCTGACCCTGCTGCTGCTGCCAGTGTTCTTGCTGTTCGCCCTGTTCGACCGACCTGCTGACCGGCAACGCGCCGCGCTGAAGCTGCTGACCGCCTTTCTCTACCTCGGCCTGACCGTCTGCCACTTCGTGGGCCTGACCACTGGGGTGCAACTCGCGGCCATGGTCGCCTTTACCTATGTCGGATGCGTGGGCTGGTTGTTCGTGCGTGATACCAGCCCTGACCGTCTCACGCTTGCGCCACAAGGATTGACTAGCTGATGACTAAACTAGCCCAAAGGGTGGACATCACCAACCTTTGACCCTACACCCCATCATCAAAGAGGAGGATTACATACATGGCAAGCGAGTTTGATATTCTGGTGTTGGGCGGCGGGCCGGGCGGCTATGTCGCAGCCCTCTATGCCGCGCTAAACAAAGGGCTGCGCGTGGGCATCGTCGAGCAGGAGCGGCTGGGCGGGGTTTGCCTCAATTGGGGCTGCATCCCCAGCAAGACGATGGCGAAAGGCGCGGAGATGTGGCAGACGATGCAGCAGCACGGCGCGGAGTATGGCATCAGCGGCCCACTTAGCTTCGACTTCGCCACCCTGATGGCCCGTAAGGACAAGGTGGTCAATCAACTAGTGGGCGGCATCTACCAGTTGATGAAGGCGCGGAAGGTGGAGGTGTTTGGCGGCAGTGGTAGGCTGGTCAAACCCAATACCCTGCTGGTGCATAGCGCGGATGGGGACAAGGAATTGACCGCCCAGAACATCATCCTTGCCACCGGCGCATCAATCGCCAACATCCCCATCCCCGGCGCGGATTTGCCGGGGGTGATTAACAGCGACGATGCGGTCAGCCTCACCGACCTGCCCGCCAGCATGACGATTATCGGCGGGGGGGTGATTGGCATGGAGTTCGCCAGCATCTACAGCGCGTTCGGGGTCAAGGTCAATGTGGTGGAGATACTGCCCCGCATCCTCCGCAACACCGACGACGAAATCGTGCGTCGCTTTCAGCAGCTCATCAAGGCGCAGGGGGTGGGCATCTACGCCGATGCTAAGGTGCAGCTAATCCGTGAAGCGGCGGATGGGCTGGAGACGGTGGTGCAGACCAAAGATGGGGAGAAGGTGTTCGCC
>JBBSEE010000207.1:0-5637 GCA_038239995.1 Chloroflexia bacterium
CAGCTATACAGTGATGGGCGCAACCGCAGTTTTCTCCACTGACCGCGAGAGCGAGTTTGGCCTCACCCCCATTACCCATACCTTCAGGCTGCCGGGCACCAGCAAGAGCGGCATCTACCACATCGGCATCCACCCCGACGAAAACCTTGTCTATGATACCTTCCATGAGTATCCCGCCGTGCTGGTGGTAGACGCACATATGGCGGGGGTGTACGATACGGTGATTACCGACCTGAACGACAACTACGATTTTACCGATGACGACCCCCAGTACAAGGGCCATGAGGTTGCCACCCGCGACTACAATGGCGACGGCTACGCCGACCGCAGCGCGGGGTTGCTCTACTTCATCGCCGATGGCCACACCCCGATACCGGCTTCGGACTGGATGTATGGCATCCTCCCCCCCGCTAATGGCAACCTTGTGGCGATGATGGGCAGCTTCAGCGCGGAGATAGACCATGGCAACTTCTGCGCCTCGGACATCGTGGCCGCAGGGCGGATTGATGGTCATCATGCCGATTACCCCCCCTACAAACCCGCCGGTTCAGGTGGGATGGTGCAGGGCGCAGCACCGGGGGCCAAGATAATCGCAATCGGCAACGTCTACCGCAGCTACGTAAGCATCTACGATGCCTATCTGCTGATGCTGTTCGGCTACGATGGCATCCCCAACAGCGGCGACGACCCGCAGGTGGTCAACCTCAGCTTCGGCTTCTCAGGGCCGACCGATAATGGCTGGGACTTCCACTCCCGCTATCTCTCCTCGCTGCTACGCCCCTTCGCCGCACAGATGGCGGTGATGGCGGCGACCGGCAACGGCGGCCCCGGCTTCGGCACGATTACCGCGCCGGGGTCATCGCCCTACGTCATCGCGGTGGGGGCAGCCACCCAATACGGCGAGACCCTCACCTTCGACCCCATCACCCGCACCGACCAGATACTGTATAACGATGTGCAGCCATGGTCCAATCGCGGGCCAAGCATACTGGGGCAACCCAAGCCGGATGTGGTGGCGGTGGGGGCGTGGGGCAGCGGCGACAAGCCCATCAACGAACTCGCCCCCAGCGGCGGGCATGACGGCTGGAACGATTGGGAGGTGTGGGGCGGCACCAGCATGGCAACCCCCGAAGCGGTGGGGGTGATGGCCCTCGTCTACCAAGCCTACAAGCAAGCCAATGGCAGCTTCCCCGACAGCGAAGTGGCCCGCAATATCCTCAAGGCGGGGGCGCATGACCTCAACTACGATGAGTTCGCGCAGGGTGCGGGGCTGGTAGATGCGGGCCGCGCGGTGGACATTGCCGCTAATCGCTACGGCCTCTACGCCGACCCCTCGGCGTGGAACATCGGCAGCAGCAGCGCGGGGGCAATCGGGGTGATTACGCCGGGGCAGAGCCTCGCCCACAGCTTCACCCTCTACAACCCCAGCAATACCCCCCTCACCGCCAACCTCGCCAGCGATAATCTGGTGGCGACCGGCAGCATCACGTGGCCGCTGGTGACCAGCAACACCCTAGAGAGCCAACCCTACACCGGCAAGCGGCCCGATTACCTTTGGGACATGACCCAAATCGTGCCCCCCAACACTGACCTGATGCAAGTGACCGCTTACTTCCCCTACCAGCAGTTCACCATCCAAGACCCTAGTTCGATATTCCTTGGCGAAGAGAACGGCTGGAGCCTGCTCGTCTACGATTGGACTGACCTCAACCACGACGGGCGGGCGTGGCACGACGACAACCATAACGGGGTGGTAAACACCAACGAGTACGAGAGCGGCGAACTCAACCGCTTTACCTACGGCTATAACGGCAACCCTATCCTCAAGGCGTGGGTGCAAAGCCCGATGCAGCGAGTCCACGATGGCCTGTATATCGGCTTGCAGCACCGCTACGCCACCAACTATATCACCGCTACCAACGTTACCCTGCAAGCGACCTTCTACCAGCGGCAGCCATGGAGCATGGTGCAGAGCATCAGCCCCGCGCAACTGACCGTCCCCGCGCATGGACAAGCCAGCTTCACTGCCACCTTCCAGCCGCCGCTCAATCAGCCCTATGGCGCATCCGAGGGGGCGATTACGGTCAACACCGCGGCCAGCCCCGGCCACGCCGCACACACCCAAACCATCCCCTTGCTCGCCAATGTGGTCGCCCCTAGCCTGAACACGCGCTTCGGCGGCAACCCGCCACAAGCCACTAGCTACGATACCGGGGTGGTGCAGGGTGGCGGCGACTGGGACTGGCGGCCCGACTCCGGCGACTGGCGGATGTTCTTCGCCAACAACACTGCCGACCTGTCCGACAACAACAACTGGCTGTGGACCGATACTCAGTGGCGTGATTACCCCACCGACCTCGACACCGCCGTGCTTGGCCCCGCGCCGTGGGACTACTTCTCTGCTACCCAGCCCGACCTGTTCGGGTCATTCGGCATGGCGATACTGGGGCGCAGCCAGAACACCAGCAGCGGCACCGGGGTATGGCCGTTCCAGACCAGCACGCACGGCACCGAGGAATGGCTGTCCAGCCACCTGAACAACGTGCAGCAGCCGCATGAGATTATCCAACACAACGTGGGCTACGGCGGCAAGGCGGCGGCGGAGCCATTCACCACCACCACTGGCATCATCAACCTCAACACCTCGAACGTGGACATCAGCACCAACGCGGTGAGCGGCACCGTGCCTATCACCCTGACCACCGGCATGACCCTGCCCGGACTAAGCACCGGCGCGTTCGGCCTCAGCCAGAAGACCACCGAGCATAACCTGTACGTGGTGCAGTATGGCACCTACTTTGAGAACCTGACCTTGACCAACACCGCCGCGCTGGAAATCAGCACCCGTGCCGATAACGACTCCGATATTGACCTCTTCCTCGACTACTTCAACGGGGTACGATGGTACGAGATTGCCAACTCGGCGGGCGGCAGCGGCAACGAGTTCATCCGCATCAGCCCGGTGCAGGATGGACAGTACCGCATCCGCGTGGACGGCACCAACGTGCCCGCCGAGGGAGCGCACTTCGACCTGACTATCAACAGCATCGGTGGCACCGACCTGACCCTCAGCCCGACGATTAGCAACACTATCCCCGCCGGTTCGCAGGTAAGCCTCAGCCTAAGCTGGAACAAGCCGGGGATGACCACCGGCATCTGGCAAGGGCAAGCCTTCCTCGGCCCGCCCAACGCGCCCCAACTGCTGGGCATTCCGGTCACGATTCGCTTCAACAACCCTATGCCCGAACCGAGCGAAACACCCCGTCCCTGCCACATGGAGTTCGCCGACTTGCCCACCAGCCACTGGGCCTATGACTACATCTACTATCTGTACTGCCACAACATAGTCGGCGGCTACCTCGACAACACCTTCCGCCCCAACATTGCCACCTCGCGGGCGCAGTTCGCGCAGATGTTGGCCTCCGCCGAGGGCTGGGGAGGGGCGTATCCACCCTCACCCACCTTCAGCGATGTGCTGCCGTGGCACTGGGCTTATGGCGCGGTGGAGGAGTTGGTGCAGCACAACGTGGTCAGCGGATATGGTGGGCAGTTGTTCTACCCGGTACGCGCGGTCAGCCGCGCGGAGGCGGCCAAGATGTTCGTCCTCGCCGCCGGTTGGGGCAGCGAAACGCCGACCGGCCCTACCTTCAGTGATGTGCCCACCAGCCACTGGGCCTATCACTACATCCAAATCGCCGCCGCGCACGGCATCTTCGGCGGCTACCCCGGCGGCACTTTCCACCCCAACGCCAGCATCACCCGCGCGGAGATAAGCAAAGCACTATATCTGCTGGTAACGCTGCCATAATAAACGAACGAGCCAGCACCAAAATAGTGCTGGCTCATTTTTATGTGTAATTGGCAAAGTTATGGGGGAAGGGTAGCGCATGGGGGATTCGAACCCCCGATCTCATCCTTGAAAGGGATGCGTCCTAGGCCTCTAGACGAATGCGCCATCTGCGCTAAATTATACGTCTTGAGGCCTACTTTGTCAAGCCTAAGCGCACCGTCCAGTTCTGAGCTTGTTCCTCGCGCAGCATCTGGCGCAGGTCGCGGACGCGGGGAATGAGCGCGACGGCGGCGACTAGCACCATGCCCACAATCAGGGCGGGGTAGAACTGGCCGAGGCTACTGAACACGATGCCCACCGCCGCCCCTAGCTTGTCGCCCACGCTGTTTAGCTGGCTGCTGGCCTGCACCCATGTGGGGTCGTTGGCAACGAACAGCAGCCAGAAGCCGACGATGAACGCGGCGGTCGCCATCACGAGGGGGCGGGTAATGGTGGCGATCGCGCGGTCTAGCCAGCCCCATACGGTCAGGCCCTCGTCGGGCTGCATCGCGGCGCGGTTCATCTCGTAGCGGGCGATGTTCGCGGCGATGATGATGTTCAGGTTGGCGGGGGCATCGTGCAGCGGCATCGCCAGCAACGCGGCCTCCACCTCTAGCATCAAGGCATCGCTGTCGTCGTATCGGATTTCAGGATTGATGTTCAGCATCGCAAGTCTCCAATCTAAACTAGTTTCATCACCCTAACCCCAAAAGGGGCGGCATCACCCGTGCGTGGCGGGGGGCTGGGGGCGTTGGGGGCAAGGGAGGCCAGCCGGTCGCGCAGCAGCGATTTAGCGCGGTGCAGGTGGGTCTTGACCGTGCCGAGCGGCTGGCCGGTCATCGCGGCAATCTCCTCGTAGGATAGCTGCTGGCCGTAGTACAGCCCAATGATGTCGCGGTATTGGGGCGGCAGGCTGCTCACCTGTTGCCAGATGAAGGTGCGCCGCTCCGCCTGCTCATACTGCTGGGCGGGCTGCTCGCTCTCCGGGCTGGCGATACGCTCTAGGCTGAAGCCGTTATCGTCCTCGCCGTCGGTGGTGTTCGGCTCTTGCTGCTCCATGCGGCGGCGACGCTGCAACACCTCCAGCCGATTTAGGCCGAGGTTGTGGACGATGCGGTACAGCCATGTGCTGAAGCGGGCCTCGGCGCGATAGCCGGGCAAGGCTTGCCACACCCGCACGAACGCCTCTTGCGCGATGTCTGCCGCTTCCTCTGCGTCCTGCACGATGTTGTAGGCAACATTGTAGGCGAAGCGGGTATAGCGTTCCACCAGCGTGGCGTATGCCTGCTGATCGCCGCCCTGAGCGCGGGCAATCAGCCCTTGCTCCTCGGTCACTATCGCACTCTGCTCACCACTTCTTGCCAATTCGGCCATCATGCCTCCGACTACTGATTTTAGATTTTGGATTTTAGATTTTGGATTGATGTTTGGGGGTCTCGATACTAGTTATTCCCTAATCCAAAATCTGAAATCTAATCACCCCGCGCGGTCTTCCTTGGCCCGTTCGCCAACCGGCACTCCTTCGCGCCAGTCCTGCGCGTTCCACGAGGAGGACAGTGGCTGGGGCGGTTGGGCGGGGGCGGCTATCTGCGGGGGGTTCGCGCTGGTCGGGTTCGTGGGCTGGTTGGCACGCGGCGCATAGCCCTTCGGCACGAATCCGTGCTGAAGCATATCCACCTTCTCCCGATATTCCAGCGCACGGGTCACAATTACGGTGATGCCAATGGTAATGATTAGCACGATAGCAACGACATACGGCATATATCCAATCTCCATAGCAGTTCCCTTCTTTCAGATAAATGATAAAA
>JBBSEE010000208.1:0-5619 GCA_038239995.1 Chloroflexia bacterium
TGGAGGGGAAGTAGGTGGATAATGCCTTGCAGCCGAGGGTCAAAGCCTAGTATAATACCCACGCAACAGCTGTAAAATATATATGATGCCAGTCAAACATAGGAGGCAGGCCGCCGCATGGACAATAATGATAAGGATAATGATGCCGCACTTACCCCTCAGCCGCAGGAAGCTGCCGCACATTTGCCGATACCAGAAGGCGAAGACATCGAGGCGTTCGAGGGTGATGAGCAGGAGTCCGAGGCCGAGGAGGGCGAGGAGGAGCAGCCGCTAGAGGAGTTTCTGGGGCTAACCGAGAACGAGCCGCTGCGGGTGCTGGTCGTCTGCGCCCACCCCGACGATGCCGAGTTCGGCGCGGCGGGGACAGTGGCAGCATGGGCCAAGGCGGGCCGTGAGGTCTACTACGCGATTGCCTCACGTGGCGACAAGGGCAGCAACGACCCCGAAATGACCAGCGAACGCCTTGCCCAAACCCGCGAACGCGAACAGCGCGAGGCGGCGGCGGTGTTGGGGGTGAAGGAGGTCGTCTTCCTCGGCTTCAGGGACGGCGAATTGGTGGCCGACCTGACCCTGCGGGGAGCGATTACCCGAGCTATCCGCCAGTTCCGCCCCCATATCCTCATCGCTCAAGACCCCACCGCCCTATTCTACAACAATCGCTTCATCAACCACCCCGACCATCGGGCCTGCGGACTGGCGGCGGTGGATGCCGTCTACCCCACTGCCCGCGACCACTTGCAGTTCCCCGAACAGTTGGCCGAGGGCTTGCAGCCGCATAAGGTGGCGGAGGTGTTCCTCATCCAGTCGGAGCAACCCGACATCTTGGTGGACATCAGCGAGACGATTGAGACCAAAATCGCCGCTTTGCAGAAACACGCCAGCCAGTTCGACGATGTGGACGCGCTGGCCGCGCGGGTGCGTCAGCGGGCGCACGAGCTAGGCGAACAGGGCGGCATGGCCTACGCCGAAGCCTTCCGCCGTATCATCATTCGCCGCTAGCCGAGGTTTGAGGTTTGAGGTTTGAGTCGGGGCGATCTTGTTCACCCCTTCTGAATAGTAGAGGAGATGAGCGACATTGGCAGAGATACAGCTAGTCGGGGTGGTCGGCTGCGGGCAGATGGGCAGCGGCATTGCGCTGGTGGCCGCGCAGGCGGGCTACGAGGTCATCGTCCGCGAGGTCAACCAAGAGTTGTTGGACGCGGGTATGCAGCGCATTGCCGCTGTGCTGGACAAGGATAAGGCCAAGGGGAAAATCGGCGAGGAAGATTACCACGCCATCGTTGGCCGTCTGCATCCCACCCTAGAGCTAGCCCCTTTCGCCGAGGCGGACATCATCATTGAGGTCATCATCGAGCAGATTGCCGCCAAGCGCGAACTGTTCAGCGAACTAGACCGCATCTGCAAGCCGCAGACGATACTAGCGACCAACACCTCGTCGCTGCCCGTGACCGAGATTGCCGCTACCACCAAGCGGCCCGACCGCGTGGCGGGGCTGCACTTCTTCAACCCGGTGCCGGTGATGAAGCTGGTCGAACTGGTCCGTGCCCTCACCACCAGCGATGCGACGGTTGCCACCCTGCAAGCGTTCGGCGAGAAGCTGGGCAAGACGGTGGTGCTAGCCAACGATACCCCCGGCTTCATCGTCAACCGCCTGCTCGTTCCCTACCTGCTGGACGCAATCCGCTGCTACGCCGAGGGGCTAGCCAGCCGCGAGGACATTGACAATGGCATGAAGCTGGGGGCCAGCCACCCGATGGGGCCGCTCACCCTCAGCGACTTCATCGGGCTAGACACCTTGTATTACGTCGCCAACGTGCTGTTCGACGAATACCGCGAGGCACGGTTCGCTCCGCCCCCCCTGCTGCGCCGCATGGTGCTAGCCGGGATGCTGGGCAAGAAGTCGGGGAAAGGATTCTATGACTATCATTGACCTGAGCCACCAGCTAGAGCCGGGGATGCCCTCATATCCGGGGCTGATGGAGCCGAAGTTCAACACATGGTTCACCCACGAGCAGAGCGCGACCCGCGGCACATATGCGCCCGGCATCACCTTCCAGATTGCCACCTACGAACTGGGGGGCAACACTGGCACCTACCTCGATGCCCCCTTCCACCGCTACCCACAGGGCGATGACCTTGCCGCCCTGCCACTGGCGAAGATGGTCAACCTACCGGGCGTGGTCGTCACCGCGCTGCACGAGGGGGCGATTGGCGCGGATGCGTTCAGCGGGTTGGATGTGCGGGGCAAGGCGGTGCTGGTGCGTACCGATTGGTCGCAGCGGTGGGGCAGAGATGACTATTTCCGCTCCGGCCCATTTCTTAATGCCGAGGCTTGCCATGCGCTGGTTGCAGGCGGGGCGACGCTGGTGGGGATAGACTGTGCCAACATAGACGATATGGCCGACACCGCCCGCCCGGCTCACACCCTGCTGCTGGGGGCGGGCATCCCCATCGTCGAACATCTACGCGGCCTAGCCGAGTTGTCCGCCCGCGGCTTCCGCTTCTTTGCCGCCGCCCCCGCAATTGCTGGCGGTACTACCTTCACGGTGCGGGCGTTTGCGATTATAGATTAGCTTAATTGGAGGGCCTGTGGCGAAGCATAGCAGCGATTGGGCAGCGTATCTGGACACCGCCGAGAACGCGGCACGGGAGGCGGGGGCGATTGCGAAGGCGGTCTACCACCAACCCCGCCAGATTAGCCTCAAGGGGCACAAGGACATCGTGACCGAGGCGGACATCGCCTGCGAAACCGCGATTATCAACCTGATCCAAGCGACCCACCCCAGCCACCACATCCTCAGCGAGGAGCGCGGCGGGGTGGCTGCCCTCTCTGCCGCCGGGGACCGCGAGTATACGTGGATTATTGACCCCATAGACGGCACCCACAATTACGCCGCGCAACTGCCCTACTGGTGCATATCAGTCGCCCTCACCCATGCGGGCGAGACGGTGGTCGCCGCCGTCTACGACCCCATCCACGAGGAGATGTTTACCGCCGTCAAGGGGCAGGGGGCGCAACTGAATGGCCGCCCCATCCATGTCTCTGACCGTACCGACCTCGACGATTCGCTGGCTGCCTGCGACATTGGCTACGACGACCTCATCTCCCCCCGTTCGTTGAAGATTGCCCAAGAGGTACGTCCCTTCGTGCGGCGGGTACGGATGCTCGGCTCGGCGGTGCTGGCCCTCTGCTACGTGGCGGTGGGGCGAATTGACCTCTTCTTCCACCTCCACCTCAAGCCGTGGGACATCGCCGCCGCGATGCTGATTGTGCGCGAGGCGGGCGCCAACGCTACCGACTTCAGCGGCAAGGATAGCACCTTGTACAACCGCGAGGTAGTCGCCGCCAACTCCATCATCCACGCCACCTTCCTCAGCCTGCCCCAAGTGGAGCGCACCGCGCACGAGGGCTAACCATGCCCCTCCCGACGGGAGGGGAGATGATAAGATACATCTTTGGCCCTATTGCCACGCGGCAAGCTATGGTATAATATAGGCATAATTATTCGTCGCCCCTAGGTGGGGCTTGATGCGAGGTAAAAATGTCGGGTCGGTTTGCTAACATCCCATCTTCCGCTGCCGCGAAGGGCAAGAGCGTGCCGCTCTTGTAGATTAGCAACCGATATTGTTTGTCCCCAGTTTGCCATTATCTTAACCCTTTTCCGCCACAGCGGGAGAGGGTTTTTTGTTGTGCAATGCCGCAGGGCGAGGACAACCCGCCCCTACCCAACCATCGGGCGAGTGTAACCCGCCCCTACCCAACCATCGGGCGAGTGCAACCCGCCCCTACCCATCGGGCGAGTGCAACCCGCCCCTACTATACGGCACGATACTCAAACCTCAAACCTAACTCATCACTCATCACTCATCACTCATCACTTCAGCATGGAGGTGCATATGCTGCTAAACGTAAACGAACTAAGCGTATCCTACGGGGTGCAGGCGGTGCTGCACAACGTCTCCTTCGTGCTGAACGCGGGGCAACGCGCAGGGCTGGTGGGGGCGAATGGGGCGGGCAAGTCCACTTTGCTGAAGGCGATTATCGGCGAGGTGATGCCCGATAGCGGGGCGGTGGCGATTCCGGCGGGGGCGGAGATTGGCTATTTGCCCCAGACCGTGCCTGCCTACGGCGATGAAACGCTGGATGACCTTATCTACCAAGCGCAAGGCGACCTGCGCCAGCTAGAGGCGCGGCTACACGAACTAGAAAGCGACATGGCGGGGGCGGAGGCAGGGGATGACCTATTCGCCGAGTATGGCCGCCTCACCGAGCAGTTTGAGCGGCGCGGCGGCTACGAGCTAGACTATCGCATAGACATCGTGTTCTCTGGCCTACGCCTTAGCCACATCGCTCGTGACCGCCGGGTTGCCACCCTCAGCGGCGGGGAGAAAGCGCGGGTCAGCCTCGCCGCCCTGCTACTCAAGTCGCCCGACCTGCTGCTGCTCGATGAGCCGACCAACCACCTCGACTTCTTCGCCCTCGCATGGCTGGAGAGCTATCTGGCCGCGCATCGGGGCGGACTCATCGTCGCCTCGCACGACCGCGAGTTCCTCAATCACACCGCCAACCTGATATTGGAGATAGACGAACACAGCCGCGCCCTGAAGCAATACAAGGGCGATTACGATGCCTATCTTGCCGCTAAAGCGGTAGAGCGGGTGGCGTGGGCCGAGGCTTATGCGCGGCAGCAGGAGGAGATTAAGGAGCTACGCCACGCGATTAGGGTGCAGGCGCGGCAGGTGGCGCATAATCACGCCCGTGATGGCGGCAAAGCGGCCTACGACTTCAAGGGCGGGCGGGTGGATTGGGCGGTATCGCGCAATGTCCGCGCCGCCGAGGAACGCCTTACCCGCATCGAAGCCGACCCCATCCCCAAACCGCCAGAAGCGATGCACATCAACCCAGAGTTCGACCCTCATACCCTAGAGGGTCGCACCCCATTGGCGGCGAACGGGCTAGGCAAAGCCTTTGGCCGCCGCGTGGTGCTTCAAGATGTCTCCTTCGCCCTCCACCCCCACTCGCGCATCCTCGTGGTGGGGCCGAACGGCGCGGGCAAGTCCACCCTGCTGCGGATACTCGCGGGGCTGCTGCCGCCCGATGCGGGCCAAGTACGGCTCGGCCAGAGCGTGAAGCTAGGCTACCTCGACCAAGAGCAAGAGACGATGAACGCGACCGAGACGGTGTTCGATGCCTACCGCGCGGGGACGATTGGCTTCCGTGAGGACATCGAGGCGGAGTTCTTCCGCAGCGGGCTGTTCAGCTACGCCGAGGTGAACAAACAGGTCGGCGAGTTGAGCGTGGGCCAGCGGCGCAAGCTGCAAATCGCCCGCCTCATCGCCGCGCGGGCCAACCTGCTGCTGCTAGACGAGCCGACCAACCATGTCAGCTTCGATGTGCTAGAGGAGTTCGAGCAGGCCCTGTTCGACTTCCCCGGCCCCATCATCGCAGTGTCGCACGACCGCCGCTTCATCCAACGCTTCGGCGGCGAGGTATGGGAGTTGCGCGAGGGGCGGCTGATACAATACCCCCTCGGCGAGGGCAGCTACGTCGCGCTCGGCAATGTGGGGGATGATATGATATAATTGGAGTAAGCAAAAAGGAGGTGAATATGATGACCA
>JBBSEE010000209.1:0-5602 GCA_038239995.1 Chloroflexia bacterium
CGGTTTCTTCGACCGCAGCATCCAGAGCGCGATTGGCAGCGGGGCGAGCTTCGCCCTATATGGCGGGCTGAGTCAGGGGCTGATATACGCGCTGGTGATATTGGCGATTGCGGTGCGCGGGTTGCGGGGAGGCGGCTGGCGCGACGCGGTGGGGTTCGGGATGGGCTATGGTCTGGTCGAGCAGATGGCAATCGGGGCCGCCTTGCTGGTGGTCACTGGCGGGGTATTGGTCAGCGGCAAAGCGCCAGTCGAGTTGGTGGACAAGCTGAACGGACTGAACAGTAGCATCCTCGTCGCCCTCACCCCGATAATCACCGGCATCGCCTTCATCATCGTGCATATCGGTTCGGCCACGCTGGTGTTCTATGCGGCCAAGTTGGAAGGTGGGGCGCGGTGGCTGTGGTTGCTGCTAGCGGTGCTATACGAGGGGGCGGGGCGCAGCGTGTCCATCATCAGCAACAACGGCTACAATCAATTCAGCCAGCAATGGCCGCTGGCAATCGCCATCGTGCTGTGGGCCGCGCTCGGCTACGCGATTACGGTGTGGATGCGCCCCCGCTTCGCCAGCCTTGCGCCCGCCGACGGTAGCCTCGCGGCGAGTAAGCCGCTGTAGCCGCGCATGGGCATCGAGCGTGAAGCGATGGCCGAAGCCCCGCCATCTGCCACCCTTGTCGAGCGGCTGACCGGCACCACCACTACCCCCGACACCGCTGCGCTGGACGGTCTCCGCGCCGTGGCGGTGCTGCTGACTATGGGCTTCCACATCGTGGAACTCACCCTCAGCCAGAGCAAGGATAGCGGGCGGTTTGCCACCCTGCAACAATTCCGCCCCGTCACCGATTTCGGCCAGACCGGGGTGGAACTGTTCTTCGTCCTCAGCGGCTTCCTGCTGTTCATCCCCTATGTCCGTGCCATGCTCAACGCCAGCCCACTGCCTAGCCCGCGCAAGTTCTTCGTCCGCCGCGCCCTGCGTATCCTACCCGCCTATTGGGTGTCGCTCACCCTGTTCGTGCTGTTCATCGAGCCGCAGTTCCAAGCCCCCGACCAGCGGCTCAACCTCACGCTACATTATCTGCTACTCCACGACTCCGCCAAAGAGACGCTCCGCAGCATCAACGCCCCCTATTGGACCATGGCGGTGGAAGTGCATTACTACCTGCTACTGCCCCTACTAGGCGCGGCGATTTGGGGGGCGGGCAGGAAAGGTCAGGCGTGGCTGGGGGCGGCGGGGTTGCTTGCGCTGGTCGCCCTCAGCCCCATCTACTTCAATCAGCTACGCACCCCCTACCCGCCGCCCAGCGATACGGTGGTGCGAGTCTTCTATGTCGCGGGTTTCCTCGTGGTCTTCGCGGTGGGGATGGCGATTAGCTGGTTCTACGTCGCCTATCGCGCCGGGCGGCTGGCAATTGACCCCGCGTTGGTACAGCGGGGGAGCAAGCTGGCGGGGGTATGGGGCATTCTCATCCTCGCTACCTACGCCGCCTTCTCCCTAGCCTTGAGCGTGACCCACCCCGCGGTAATGGAGTTCAACCGCATCTGGCGGGAGTGGCCGCTGGCCGCCGCTTACGGAGGCATCCTGCTCGGCACCTTGTTCGGCTGGCCGCTGTGGCGGCGGGTGCTGACCAGCCCGCCGCTGCGCTTCATCGGCATCATCTCTTATAGCCTGTACATCTGGAACGAGGTCGCCTACCGTCGGCTCATCGTCCCCCTCGCTCTAAATATCGGCGACGACCGCCTTGCCCTGCTAGTGATGGTGCTGCTCTCCCCCCTGATAGTCGCCTTCGCCTTCGGCTTCTACACCCTTGTAGAGCGACCGTTCATGGGCCTGCGGCGGCGACAACATTGAGGCTATCGCTTGGCGTATGCTTGCTAACATCGTGTAACTTGCCCCGAATTGTTGTATAATTACAGGCACAGATATGAGTTGCGGCAGATGGGTGCCTTAGCGTCAAGGAGGATGCGTAATGGATAAAGACGAACTTAGCAGGTTGAGCAACGAGGCGCAACGCTGGGAGCAGACTACCCTGCGCCAGAATATGGAGAAGGGCGGCGAACGTAAGCCGGAAGATGAGTTTATCACCACATCGAGCGAGCCGGTCAATCGCCTGTACACCCCGCTGGATGTGCCAGAGCTTGACTATATGCGCGACCTCGGCTTCCCCGGCGAGTTCCCCTTCACCCGCGGCATCCACCCCACCATGCACCGCGGCAGGCTATGGACCATGCGCCTGTTCGCCGGTTTCGGCAGCGTGGAGGAGACCAATGCCCGCTTCCACTACCTGCTAGAGCATGGCGAAACCGGCCTCTCCACCGCCTTCGACTTCCCCACCCTGTATGGCTACGACACCGATGACGAGATGGCTCTCGGCGAGTTCGGCAAGGTAGGGGTGGGAGTGAGCAGCATGGCGGACATGGAGATACTGTTCGACGGCATCCCCCTCGACCAAGTGACCACCTCGATGACCATCAACGGCCCCGCCGCGATTGTGTGGGCTTTCTACATTGCGGCGGCGGAGAAGCGCGGCTTCCCTCGCGCCAAGCTGGGGGGGACGATACAGAACGACATCCTCAAAGAGTATATCGCGCAGAACACCTTCATCTTCCCCCACGAACCGAGCGTCCGCCTCGTGGTAGACACCATCGAGTTCGGCAGCAAGGAGCTTCCCCGCTGGAACACGGTCAGTATCAGTGGCTACCACATCCGCGAGGCGGGCAGCACCGCGGCGCAGGAGTTGGCCTTCACCCTTGCCGATGGCCTCTGTTACGTGGAGGAGTGTGTGCAGCGGGGCATGAATGTTGACGACTTCGCCCCGCGTCTCTCCTACTTCTTCAACGCGCATAACGACTTCTTCGAGGAGATTGCCAAGTACCGCGCGGCACGGCGCATCTGGGCGCGGGAGTTGAAGACCCGCTTCGGGGCCAAGAGCGACCGTTCGCTGTGGCTGCGCTTCCACACCCAGACGGCAGGATGTGCGCTTACCGCGCAGCAGCCGGAGATTAACATCGTGCGCGTGGCGATACAGGCGTTGGCGGCGGTGCTGGGCGGCACTCAGTCGCTGCATACTAATTCGATGGACGAGGCCCTTGCCCTGCCCTCGGACAAGGCGGTTCGCATCGCGCTACGCACCCAGCAGATTATCGCTGAGGAGAGCGGCGTGACCAACACGGTTGACCCCCTCGCGGGCAGCTACTTCGTGGAGGCGTTGACCAATAAGCTGGAGGCGGAAGCCTACGCCTACTTCGACCAGATTAAGCAGATGGGTGGGATGCTGCCCGCGATTAAGGCCAACTTCCCGCAGAGCGAAATCGGCCAAGCCAGCTACCGCTACCAGCGCGAGATTGACGATAACAAGCGCATCATGGTGGGGGTGAACGACTACGTGGTGGATGAGCCAATGGAGTTGCCCATCCTGCAAATGGACCCCGAAGGGGAGCAACGTCACCTCGCCCGTCTGAATAAGATCCGCCGCGAACGCGATGCTGCCACCGTCGAGGCCGCGCTCAACCATGTGCAGGCGGCGGCGGGGGGCAACGAGAACTTGATGCCCGCGCTGGTGGAAGCGGCCAACGCCTACGCCACCCTCGGCGAAATCACCCGTGCGCTCAAGCAAGTGTGGGGCGTGCAAAAGCACAGTAACGTCGTCTAAACAGTCGGGGGTCAGCCCCCAGTAGCTGAAGCGTATCAATGCTCATCGTAACCAAGCCTGCCGCCACCTTCAGGGGGTCTGGGGGTCAGCCCCCAGCGGCTGAAGCGTGTCAATGCTCATCGTCGCGGGGCAAGTCGCCACCTTCAGGGGGTCTGGGGGTCAGCCCCCAGCTGGTGAAGCGCATCAATGCTCATCGTAGCTATGGCACTAGATTTACGTTTTTACCGAACCATATCGTCGGGCAACAGCTGGGGGCCACCCCCAGACCCCCGATGTTCGTCATCCTCTTTCGTCCGACAAGAGGGTGAGGAAGGTAGGACAGTTACAATCAATCTTTGATGCAAGTCGGTAGCTTGGGGGCTCCCCCCCCACCCCCCATGTTAGTCGCCCTCATTACATCCGACCAAGAGGGTGAGGGAGGGCGGGCAGCAGCGATGAAAGATAAGCCCATAGACCCAATCATCCAAACCTATGCACAAGAGCTACGCCAGAGGCAAACACCTGCCGAAATTAAACTGTGGATGCGGCTACGTGAGCGGCAGCTAGGCGGCTTCCGCTTCCGTCGCCAGCATCCGATTGAACGTTATATCGTGGACTTCTACTGCCCTATAGCCCAGCTTGTCGTCGAACTAGATGGTGACTCGCACGTCGAGCAAGAGCAGTATGACCAAGACCGCACCGCATGGCTGAACGAGCATGGCTATCGTGTCATTCGCTTCACCAATTCGCACGTTCATGACAACATCGGATATGTGCTGGAAGTAATCCTGAACGAATGTAAGCGTACCAACCAGAGGCGGTTGTGAAAGGAGCTTTTAGATGGTATCAACGATGATGCCCGGCACCCGCCGCGTGCGGGTGCTGATTGCCAAACCGGGGCTGGACGGCCACGATAGAGGCGCAAAGGTGCTGACCCGCGCCCTGCGCGATGCCGGTATGGAGGTAATCTACACTGGCCTGCACCAGACCCCTCAGATGGTGGCTGAGGCGGCCTTGCAAGAGGATGTGGACGCGGTAGGCCTCAGTATCCTCAGCGGGGCGCATATGAGCCTGTTCCCCCGCGTGATGGATGAGCTACGTAAGCGCGGTATCAGCGATGTGCCAGTCTACGCGGGTGGGATTATCCCCGACGAGGACGTGCCGCAGGTGCTGGGCTGGGGTATCCGCGCCGTGTTCGGCCCCGGCGCGACGCTGGATAGCATCGCCAAGCTCATCGCGCAGGATGCCGTCGCTCGCCACGCCGCGCTGGAGGCGGGTCAGCCCTTCGACCTTGCCAGCCTGCCCCCCGCCAGCGAGATTATCGGCGATGCGCCCGGCCTCGCCCAGATGCCCGATTTTGGGGTGACTGCCGAGGAGCTTGCCCACCACCGCAACCTCGTCCGCCCCAATCAAGTGCAGGAGCCTAGCAAGCAGAAGAACGCCGCGAGTGGGGCAATGGTCGAGCCGGGCAGCGTCGCCACCAGCCATGCCGAGCCGCCCAAGGGTGAAGCGCAGGGATGAGCGAACTAGTCGAGCGGCTACGCACCAACCGCCTCGCCCTCACCCGCACGGTCAGTATGGTGGAGAACGGCGGGGCGGGCGCGGCCAACGTGCTGCGCGAGATTACCCCCTACACCGGCCACGCGCGGGTGCTGGGCATCACCGGGCCGCCGGGGGCGGGCAAGAGTACGCTGGTCAATCAACTCATCCACTTCTATCGCGGGCAAGATAAGCGGGTCGCCATCGTGGCGGTTGACCCCAGCAGCAGCATCAGCGGCGGGGCGGTGTTGGGCGACCGCATTCGGATGCAAGAGTTCTTCGGCGATAGCGGGGTGTTCATCCGCAGCATGGCAAGTCGGGGACAGGTGGGCGGCCTCAGCGCGACCACCAACGATGCGGTGCGGGTGCTGGACGCGGCGGGCTTCGACATTATCATTATCGAGACGGTAGGGGCGGGGCAGGATGAGGTCAGCATC
>JBBSEE010000210.1:0-5601 GCA_038239995.1 Chloroflexia bacterium
GAAATCGGTATCACCATTAGAGACCCGCTCTGCGCTCCAGCCGCTAGTGGTGATATGGTAGATGAAGCTGCCGATGTAGGGCGACCAACCGGCGGCCCAGCCGTCGTTGGGGTTCAGCATATAGACGGCTAGCAGCCCGGAGCCACCTGTCTCCATCCGCTGTACGTTAGTCACGTTGGTGATGTGGTAGGCAATCGCCCGCGTGACACCTTGAGGCCGTTGATGTGGGGCGAAACGGCCTTGCGGAGTGCTGGTGCCGACTTTACCTTGCGGTATCGTGGCACCGACTACCCATGCCTCGGTGTCGCTGGCCGCCGAAATCGCGGTGATGTAATCGTCGGGGTTGTAGCTGCCCACCGCTTGCCAACCCTGCAGATTGGCGGGGTTGCCGTTGGTGGTATAGACGATACCCCTCGACCCCACCGCCCACCATCGCCCGGCGCGGTAGGTAGCATCTACCAGCAAGGCAGGGCCTAGTTCGCCGCTGTTATGCCATGTGCCATCGTAAGTTACTAGCTGACCATTCCCCCCCCCCAACCGCGATGCCGAGGTTGGGGCTGGCGAAGGCGACCCCGTATAGGTCGTTGAGACCAACTTGGGTAAGGTCACAGCCGCTATCGGTGATGTGGAGGATATAGCCACCACTACCGACCGCCCAGACGTTACGGCTGCTGCCCTCTAGGGAGGTTAGATGGTACAGACCCGGCGTCGTGGTGCAACTAAACGTTTCTTGGTGGGTAATAGTGTTGATTACCTGAATCTCGTAGGGATTATCGCCACGCACATACAGCTCGTGGCGGGTCTGATTGTAGGCAAGGGCATTGACAGTGGTAGTTATTCCGTCTACTCGTGTGATAGTGGTGCCGTCGTAGTGGCCGATGTAGCCGTTCTCACCCACCACCCATGCGTCGGTGGGCGACAGCATGGATACGCTGGTGAGGGTATAGGGGTCAATCTCGTTGTGGTAGTTCCATTGATTATTCAACCCCAACCCCGTACCATAGTAGAAGGTGAGATATTTTTCCCGCTCGGTCATCGGGCCGACCACCATCCGAACGGTGGGGCTGAGGGCGGCCACTCCATAGCCGATGCTGGCGCAGCCATAGCAGCGGGGTGGGTGATTGGGGCCGGGGTGGGCAGCAGGAGTAGGTGGGCCGAGGGTAGCGGTCGTCCATGCCCCGTTCTGGTAGTGGATGGTGTAGCTATCGCCGTCAATTGCGGCGCGGCCCGCCCAGCCTTCGCTGCCGTCGGGGAGCATCGCGATACTGAGCAATTCCTCTTGCCCCACCGGACTAGGGATTGGCACCCAACTCCCCCCGGTGTAATGCACGATGCTGCCACGGTAGCCTACCGCCCAGCCCTCGGTCGCGGACACCATTTGAAGGGCATCGAGGCGGAGGGTGCCGCTGGGCACGCTGGCGGGCTGCCAAACCCCGCCTGTATAGTGAAGGATGACCGCGTTGCTGTTGGTACAAGTGCCGCCCACCGCCCAGCCGTCGTTAGCTGATAGCATCCATACATCCTGCAAGCAGCTATTGGCTGGTGGGTTAGCGAGTAGTGTCCATGAGTTGCTCTGGTAGTGCAAAATCAGGTTGCCGCCCACCGCCCATGCCTCATCCATGCTCACCGGGTAGACGCTGGCGAGGTCGGCGGTGGTGGGGCTGGGGTAATCGCGCCAACGCACCCCATCGTAGCCACGTATCACCCCATCCTGACCTACCGCCCAGCCGAAGCTAGGGTTCAGCATTCGCACCCGACTATAGTCGGGGAACACATTGTGCCACGCGGCGGGGTTGGCAGTCTGGGGCGCAGCGGGGGCAGACTGAATGCCGATTGGGGTGGCCTTCACCGGGGTAAGCGGGGCGGTTACCAGCAAGAACATCAGCGCGAACAAGCTGGCAAGATGTACGCAAGTTTTTAGCATGGTTTTCTCCTTTATCCTTTCGATTCCATAACCAACCGCCGCCCTCACAGTTTGATGAGGGACAGCAGTACACTTCCTATATACAGCAGCAGGCGATTGGCTTCAGTGGTGTAATGAATGTATGGGTATCGGAGTTGCGGTGGGTGCGTTGGCGGGATGGTTGGGTAACAGTAGTTAGGGGGTGGGCGTGTTGGTAGGCAAGGGCGTGGGGGTCGCGGTGGGGGTGGCGACTGCAAGGTTGAGCGCGACGTAGAGGGTCTGACTTAGCTCATCGCGTTGGCCGAGGTTGCGCGGCCTGAACTGGCCGTTGCCGTAGCCGTTGATGATGTTGAGGCGATGCGCCTGCTCGATGTAGCCGAACGCCCAGTAATTGGTCGGCACATCGCTGAACGAGGGGGTGGGTGGGTAGTAGCCGGAGTAGCCCCGCGCTTCGACCACTATCTTCGCCAATTGGTCGCGGCTGAGGAGGGCGTTGGGCTGGAAGTTGCCGTCGGGGTAGCCATTCATCACCCCATGTTGGTAAGCGGTCTCAATGTAGGCGTAGGCCCAGTAGCTAGGCGGCACATCACTGAAGTCGGGGGCAGAGGGCGTTACCAAAGTCCAGCCGCTGCCCTTCACTATCATGCGGGCGAACTCGGCGCGGGTGACTTGGTCGGTGGGGTGGAACAGGCCATCGCTCTTGCCACTGACGATGCCGCGCAAGGCGAGGGATTGAATCGCGTTGTAATCCCAGTAGCTGCAAGCCACATCGGGGAAGACCTGACCGGGGCTGGGGGTTGGGGTGGCCGTAGGCGTTGGTGTTTGGGTGGGGGTCGCGGTGCGCGTGGGGGTGAAAGTGGGTTGATTGATGAGGATAATACTGTCGCTGACCGGGGCCAGCGTTTGGCCGCCGCCGTCGCGCAGCTTGACATAGACGGTGCGGATACCGTTGCCGCCCACTAGTTGCCAAGTTAGGTCGCGCTGATAGGGCTGCCAGCTTGCCCCCCCGAAGTTGGGGTCGTTGCTGACCTGCATCTCGGTAGCCCAACCCGTGCCGTAGATATAGAGTTGCACCACCGCGTTGTTGCTGGTGGGTTGCTCATCATTGATCACCACGGGGTAGACATCGAGGGTGAAGCCGAAGTCCTGTACCCAGTAGGTGCCGTAGGTGCTAGCTGAGTTATAGGCGTAACCCATGCCCATCTCGCGGTAGGCGGAATTGAGCATATTGGCGCGGTGGCCGGGGCTGCCCAACCATGCGGCAATCACCGCCGGTACATTGGCGAAACCGGCGGCGAGGTTCTCGGCAATCCCCCCGCTGTTGTGCCAGTAGCCGAAAGCGGCAAGACGCACATCGAAGGCGCGGCCCTGCGAGTCGGTGTGGCCGAAGATGTTATGCGTCGCCATGTCGTCCGCCATCCAGTGGGCGGCGGTGGCGAGGTTGGCGTTCTCGCGCAGGGGGCCGAGGCCATTGGCGCGGCGGGCCTGATTGGTCTGCACCAACATCTGCTGCTCGATTTCGGTGTAGCTCTCACTTCCTTCATGCCCGCTCTCATGGCCCGCTTCGCGGGTGGGCAGCGGGTTGGGGTTGACTATCATCGGCAAGCCGGGCTGAATCGCCGGGGTGGGGGTGATTTTGGGGGTGGCTTTGACCGTAGCGATGGGTGGGTTAGGTTTGCTATTGCCGCCCGTCGCGTCGCCGTTATAGTTACCAATGGGATTATGGGGGTCGGTGTTGCTACTTTGGTCGGAGTTATCTCTGTCGCCACTGACGCTGATGTGTGGTACTGGCTGGGGCGCAGGGCGTGCCGCAACCTGCGGGGGAGCCAAGCTGATAGTCAGCAGCAGGCCAGCAACTAGCAATATCAACAACTTGTGTACTGGTTTGTAGATGTTCATAACATTTCTGTTCAATTAGCGGCGATAACAATCTGAGCGATTGGGGCTATATCCATAGGAGCAAGGGCGTGCATACAGCCTGATGAGTGCAATTATATCACACCGTCGCGCAAAAAGCTATGTCTGACCGCAGATATTGCCCAATTTTTACACAATCAAGAGAGATATTCACGACTCATATACAAGTCTGACGCAAGCGGCTTGACAAGGCGGGGATTTGCGCTTAGACTAGAGGTTATGAGAAGGGAACAACAAGCGGAATATTGCGAGGGCGACCCCGACCCCCGCGCCCTGCTGGACGCGATTGTGTCGAAGGCGGTCCACGCAGCGGGCAGCGAGGCGGGGCTGGTCGCCCTATGGGGCGAGGAGGGCAGCGCCGCGCCGTTCCATACCTCCAGTTACGGCTTGGACGAGGCCGAGGCCCAGCGGCTGGCCGCCAGCATCAGCCAGCAACTGCCGCAGTTGCCTGCGCCGCGCCAGCATGGTAAGCCGATAGGCAAGGTGGCCGATGCTCCCTTCAGCGTAGTGGCGGAGTGGCGGGGCAGCGAGGTTAGGATGGTAGCGATTCCGCTGCACACCAGCGGCAAAGTGGTCGGCTTGCTCTGCCTGCTCGACCCCACTACCGCCGAGCGGCT
The DNA here is from genome assembly GCA_038239995.1 of Chloroflexia bacterium. Taxonomy (GTDB): domain Bacteria; phylum Chloroflexota; class Chloroflexia; order QHBQ01; family QHBQ01; genus QHBQ01. The sequence goes on from JBBSEE010000210.1 coordinate 4,438, forward strand.
GGAGGATAATAGCCTCAACTTTGTGATCAAGCAGGTGGACATCGTGGTGCAGAACACCCACCTGTTCCGCCGCCTGCTCAGTGAGAAACGCTGGCTAGAGCAGGTCATCCAGCAGGCGGGTGAGGCGATCTTGATTGTGGACCGCCAGCGGCGCATTATCGGGCTGAATCGGGCCATCGAGCAACTCAGCGGCTGGCGTGGCCCCGATGTGTGGGGCAGCGACGCGCAACAGGTGTTCGACCTGCGCCGCCCCGATGGTGATGCTAATCACTTTCACGCCCTGCCTGCCCCCGACGGTCACCGCCACAAAGGGGGAGCGAGCGATTGGCTGACCTCACACCTAGAGGCGGCGGAAACCGAGGAGGATGCGGGCCGCATCATGGCCCCCGACGAATTGACCATCCGCACCCGCGATAATCGGCGCGTGCCGGTGGAGGCTAGTTGCGGGGTGATACGCGCGGGCGGGCAAGTGCTGGGTGCAACCATTACCTTGCACGACATCAGCGGGCAGAAGGAGGCCGAGCAGTTGCAGGCCACCTTCCTGTCGGTCATCTCCCACGAATTGCAGACCCCGATAGCGGTCATCAAGGGCTACGCGGGGCTACTGGCAGACACGATTAGCGCGGACAATCAAGAGGCGCGGCAGCAGTTGGGCATCGTCTACGAGGAGAGCGAACGCCTCAGCAAGATGGTCGCCGACCTGCTCACCGCCTCGCGCATCCAAGTGGGCGGGCTGAAGCTGAACCTAGAGCCGGTTGACATCGGTGGCCTGCTCCGCCGCGTCGCCCAGAAGCTGGAGGGGCTGCTCACCACTAACCATAGCCGTCACATCCGCGTCGCGGTGGACAACGACCTACCCGCCGCCCGTGCCGACTACGCGCAGGTGGAGCAAGTGCTTACTAACTTGGTGGAGAACGCGCTGAAGTATGCCCCACGCGGCGATGTGCTGTTGAGCGCGACCCAGCGTAACGACAAGCTGGTCGTGTGCGTCGCCGATGAGGGCGCGGGGGTGCCAGCGCAGGAGCGGGAGCGCATCACGCCGACCTACAAGACACTCGACACACCGGACGCGGATCACGAGCGACGGTTCACCGTCGCCGTAATGCTCGATGATCGTGTGCTCGCGACGGGGCAGGGCAAGAGCAAGCAGATCGCCGAGCAAGC
>JBBSEE010000211.1:0-5591 GCA_038239995.1 Chloroflexia bacterium
CAGCTTGGACAAGGCTTCGGTCAGATAGTTGTGCTGGGCACTCTTGTCCGCGCTGGACTGGGCACTGCCCATCGCCGCCCCGGCTTGGGTGAGCAGGTCGCTAATCTGCTTGCTCTTCTGCGCCCCCATCGCGCTGGTGATGCTGAAGACCAGCACCGCGACGATGACCACTAGGGCGGCGGCCACCGCCCACATCGGCACTCGCCGCGTCTGGGGCGGCGAGGCAACTTCATCATCATAATCTTCGTCATCATCCACGACCGCGCGGGGGGCGCGACGGGCAGCGGTATCGGCGTAGTCCACCCGCTGCTCGGCGGGGTAATCACTGGTCGCTTGGTCGCGGCGGGTCAGGGTACGCAGCCGCGCGGCGAGAGGGATAGCCGCCTTGCCTAGCTTAGATGCGCCTACGCTGGCCGCTTCTCTCAGCGCGGTCAGGCGTTGGCCGATGGTGGGGCCGACGGTGACAGCAGCGACCGGGGCAAGCTGCTCGGTGCTTTCCGGCAAATCTACTGGCAGCCAGTCTTCATCATCAGCCAGCAGGTAATCAGCGGGCGGCTGGGGGGTGCTGGCCGAGGGGTGCGGGGCGGGCGCGGTGAAGGCAATGCCATCCTCATCGGGCACATCGGGGCGCAGGGTGGCGGCAGCGGGCGGGTCGGCGCGGCGGTCACGCAGGGCGATGAGGTTATCAATGCGCGGGTCGCGGGGGGGTGGGGCGACCGCATGGCTGAGGCTGGGCAGGTCGTCATCCCAACCTTGGCCGTCGGTGCGGTCAATTGTCACATGGGGGGCAGGGCCGCCACCGCGCAGGGGGATGGGCGAGGGCTGGTACTCGGCTGGCGGCGGCTCGGCTTGGCGGTGGGGCAGGTTGATGGCAGGCAGGGTGAAGGGCAGGCCGAACTTGCGCTTGGGCGCGGCCACATCGGGGGCGGGGGGCAGGGGATGCTCACCGCTGGGGTGGGCGGCCCGCTTGCCCTCATCCGCCTCGGCCACGATGACGAGGGCATACGCTTCGCTGAGGCGGGCCTGCATCGCTAGCTCGTGTAGGTAGTCAACCACTTGGTACTGGTCGGCAGCGATGAAGTGTTCGAGGGCATCCGCTTCGCTGAACAAAGCGGCGAGGTTGGAGGAGCAGAGGATGACCGCATCGCCGCTCTGCAAGGGGTTGAGCGCAAGGTCGGGGTCGGGGTCGGCGGGGTTCGCGCCGAGGCTGGCGGGCGGGTAGGCGTTGAGGCCAGCAGCGGGCCAATGGCGGGGGCTGGGGAAGGCGCGGACTTGGCCTTGATGCACAAGGTAGGCTTGGGCGGGGGGCAGGTGGGCGATGTACGCTTCGTCGCCGCGCAGCACCGCGCAGCTTACCCCTACTTGCGCCCGCTGGCTGGGCTGGGCGTGGCGGTTATGCTCTAGCAGGGCGAGGTTGGCGCGGGCAAGGGCATGGGTCAGGCTGGTGGTGGAGGAGGGGGAGGGGTCGGCATAATACTCGCGGGCGATGGTCTGCTGCACGACTTGGCAAGCGTCCACGCCCAGCGCGAGGTCAGCACGCGGTTCGGTCAGGATATAGAGGCTGCCCTTACGAGCTACCCCGCTACCCCCGGTTACGCTGCTGGCACAATCGCTACTGGCCCGGCGGATACCGCTGATGATCTGGAATTGGTTGGCGGCGAAGCGTAGCCTCACCCCCGCAATGGTACTCATTCCAGTTACTCCGCTCTAGCTGAGTGCCGATATTAGGTTGTAGATTGCCGATTGCAGATGATAGGTGCGGGGCTGATGGTTGCGCGGGCTGTTCTCACGCAGGCACGGGCAATGGCAATCCGCCCCGATTTGGCTCATTATAGCACATTATGTTTAGTTATACAAGGGGCTGGGCGAAAATTGGGTTACTATTTTCCGCCATTGTGGTATGTAGACCATGAAGCGAAGCGTAGGGCGAATATTGACCTTTGCAGGGAGGCGCATCTTTTGCTATACTTGCCGCAGAGGAGCGCGGCGCAATGGGCATCAAGGTGAGCAAGAGTATCAAAGTAAACGTGGCGGTGGCGCAAGCCTTCGCCTATGTGGCCGACTGGCGTAATAGCCCCAAGGTGCAGACCAACTTCAGCAGCTTCCAGCCGGTCAACGCCGACGAGCTAGGGCCGGGGGTGGTGGTGCAGGTGAAGGGCCGTTTCCACAGCCTCCCCCTCAGCGTGAAGATGAAGATAGTGGAGTTCGAGCCGCCCCGCCGCATCGTCTCGCAGGTGAGCGGGATGTTGAGCAGCGTGAACGCATGGGTGTTCGAGCCGCTGGGCGAGACGCAGACGCGGGTGATATTCGCCAACGAGTACAGAGTCCCCGCCGCGCTGATGGCCCTTGTGGGTGGCGGCGGCTTCGTCGAGCGGGAGATTACCGAGCTAACCGAGGATGCGCTGCGGCGGCTGAAGCGGCTACTCGAAAGCAAGGATGAGATATGAACGAACCGCAACCTGACCGCCCCTATATGCCCGGCTACGGCATACCCGAAGCCGCGCCCGATGTGGCGAAGTACCCATGGAGTTGGGCCACCGCGCGGCTGGCGGCGGCGCGGAACTACTGGATTGTCACCACCCGCCCCGACGGTCGCCCCCACGCGATGCCGGTGTGGGGCTTGTGGTTGGATGATGCCTTCTACTTCTCCACCGCGCCGCACTCGCGCAAGGGGCGCAACATCGCCGCCCATCCCTACATCGTGGTTCACCTAGAGAGTGGCGACGAGATGGTCACGCTGGAAGGCGAGGTCGCGCGGGTCACTGATGAGCCGACCCTTGCTCGCTTCGTCGCCGCCTACGAGCCGAAGTATAACTTCCGCCCCGACCCCACCAACCCCGACCAAGCGGTCTACGTGCTGCGCCCGCAAGTGGCGTTCACATGGCAAGAGCGCGATTACCCCGAAAGCGCGACCCGATGGCGGTTCGCTCGCGAATTATGAATTGTGAAGTTGGCAATAACCTAAGCCCCCAGCGGGGATGGTCAACAACCTAAGCCCCTAGCGGGGACGGTCAACAACCTAAGCCCCCAGCGGGGACGGTCAACAACCTAAGCCCCAGCGGGGACGGTCAACAACCTAAGCCCCCAGCGGGGATGGTCAACAACCTAAGCCCCCAGCGGGGATGGTCAACCAACTAAGCCCCCAGCGGGGGTTGGGGGAGAAATGCCGACTAGCTTTGTGGCTGATTGGGCTGCGTCGTAGCCAGTCCAATCAGCCTTGTCACCAGTCGAGTTTCCTCCCCCAAACCCCCGCTGGGGGCTTTTTGGTGGGGGGCGGGGACGTTAGCTACTTCTGCACCATAAAGCTCTTGGTCCAGTCGGCTTGAGCCGGGGCTTTGCCCGCGTCGAGTTGCTGCTTCCACGCCTCGTCGGTGAGCCGCCCGCTGCTGGGGACCACGAACTCGTACTGCGAGTAGACTGCGCCCCTTGCCAACACCTTCTTGCCGTCTACGGGGATGACCACGTAAATCTCGTAGGGGCGGCCCGTCGTCTCTTGCAGGGCGTTGCCATTCGGGTCGCTGGCGATGTCGGCGGCAAGGGCGGAGTCGAACTGGCCGGTGTCCACGATGTTGCCCTGACACTGGTCGGCAGGGGTACCGGCGGGGCAATCGGGGTCGGCGGTGGCGAGGGTGATGTCTTCGATAGTGCCACCGTAGAACATGATGCTGGTGTACTCATCGTCGGTGAGCGACTGGTTCTGTAGCTCCTTGAGGCTGATGCCTAGCATCGCATCCACCAAATCCTTAGTCATCTTCAGGGTGAGGCTATCGCGGTCGTCGAGCAGCTTGCGGCTGGTGAGGCCATCAACGGTAAGCTGGGTAAGGCCACTGAGCCGCGCGTAGAGTTCCGGTTGCGGCTCCACGTAGCCCTTGACAATGGTCTCCGGCCCGCCGCCCTTCTCCGCCATCACCTGCTTGGCGTAGAGCAGGGTATCGTGCTTCAGTTCGGTGTAGCTGCCGAGGTAGGTGTAAAGCTGCTTGTCGCTCCACGCTTGGTTGGTCATGAAGCTGGGGTAGCCGTCCCCCTTGGGCGGGACCAGCGTGTTCAGGGTGTACAGCCACGACCAGTACAGGTTCTGGGTCCAGTCGGTAGTGCCGAGGGTGGCGATGTTCTGGCGCACCTTCTGCATCTGGGTGTCATAGTTCTTCGCTGCTGCGCCTTGTCCCTGCCCGTAGTCGAGTTGCGTCCCTTGGGTGATGATGTTGAGAGCCTCGTCGCTGCCCATCGCCGCCGGTACGTCGAGGGCGCGGGGCAACCAGCGGGCTTGGCCTTCGGCGGCGGTGCCCACATTACGCCAGATAACTTGCCCAAACACGTACTCGTCGAGGGTGAAGCGTTGGCCCATCATCCGCAGCCCCTTCGTCACCTTCTCCTTATCCTGATTGACGTACACGAACATAGAGTTGATGAGTGGGCTGGGCATCTTGTCAATCGCGGCGCGGAAGGTGGTCAGCTTGGCGGGGTCGGCAAGGTCTTGCAGGTTGGGGCTATCCGTGCCGTACACCGTCTGTATCGCGGGCTGATAGTCGAAGTAGCTAAGGTCGTCGGCCTTGCCCACGATGAACACGGTCGGCTCGTAGATGTTCTTCCAATGGTCGAGGATGGGGCCGGAGCGGAGGGTCTGCTCCTTGCCCAGCAGCATAGTGAGCAGAATGGCAGATAGGGTTTCGCTGGCATCCTCTTGGCGGAAGGTCATCCGCCCATACCAGATCATCGCGCGGAAGTAACGCTGCAACGCCTCGCTGCGGGTGTAGTGGCCGCGCGGGTTGTACTGCCCATAATCCTCATTGTAGTTGGCGAAGATGTTGGAAGGGGCGAGACCGGCGTGGTCGGCAATCAGCTTCAGTTCGGCGTTGACCTTATCAGCAACGTAGCTAGGAACTTTGGCTGCCGGGTCAATCAGCATCGCGGCCACCCCATAGTAGGCGACGAGGCGTTCCGAAGCAGCGGTGAGGTCGGGGTTGTTCAGCTTCACGATTTCGCTGTGTTGGGCATCGGCCACTCGCAGCATCGCATCGTTGAGGATAGTGAGGTCGGCGGTGAAATGGTTAGTTTCGAGGTCGCGCAGCAGCTTGTCGAACACTAGGTGGTAGATGTGCAGCAGAGAGTCGCTGCTGACGAAGATTGGCTCCGCCCCGTAGCGACCCGCCTCGTACACTTGATAGAACTCCTTGAACCCGTTGGGGTAGCGGGTACCCGCATCGGTGAGCGGGGGCGTGAGCGCGAACAGGTTCTTGGCGACCATGGTCTTCATCGCCGCCGGTAGGTTGTACTGGCCGGGGTTGTCCACATCGCTAAGGTCGGGCTTGACCGTGTAGGCAGCCACCGCCGGTTTGACTGTGGCATCCGGCTGCTTGTAGTTAGCGAAAGCCAGCAGCGGGCGGTTCACGGTGGGGGCCGAGGCATCGAGCGTGGCGGTCGGCTCACCCATCGCTTGGGTGGGGGTAATCGGCATCATCGCGGTGGGGCTAGCTTCCACCGTCATCGCGGTGGGGGTGGCGGCCACCACTGCTGCCGTGGGGGTATCCGCCATTGCCACCGTCGCGGTCGCCGCCGCCGCTGTAGTGGGGGTGGCCGCGCCGCTCGTTCCC
>JBBSEE010000212.1:0-5578 GCA_038239995.1 Chloroflexia bacterium
CTCTATGCCGCCGCCCGCGAGTTGTTCAGCCTGAAGCAGAGCAACGCTTGGCAGCCGGGCGTGGTCTACGCTCCTATGCCGGAAGATGAGGCCAACCCGCGTGATGATAACTCCGCCATTCCCCATGCCCCCGCGCTCGCCTTCGCCGCCTACCAACTCCGCCACCTCGCGGCGGGGGGCAATCGGCTGGTCGCCACCGACACGATTAGCGCGGCGGTGGAGGCCTACTTCAGCAGCGTGGAGCAAACCGCCGCCCACGAACAGATGAAGGAGCAGTTGCGCGGCAAGCTGGCGGCGCGGCGGGCGAAGGTGGCCTCGCGGCTACACTCGCTGGGCTTGCAACTGGCCCGCGCCGATGAGTCCGAATCGCTGCGCTACAAGGGGGAGATGATCTTCGCCTATATGCACACTCTCGAACCGAACGCGACCAGCCTGAGCGTGCCTGCGCCGGATGGGGAGGGCGAAATCAGCATCGCCCTCGACCCCCAGCTTACCCCCGTGGAGAACGCGCAACGCTACTTCAAGGATTATCGCAAGGCGGTGGCGGCGCGGGCCAGCCTGCCAGAGATGGCGGCGGCAGCGGAACAGGAGCTAGCCTACCTCGATGAGATGGTGGCGATGGTGGACTTCGCCGCTGGCTACGAGGACATTGCCCTTACCGCCCGCGAACTCGCCGACCTCGACAAGCCCGCCCCGCCACCCAAGCCGAACAAGCAGAAGGGCAAACTAGGCAGGGGCAAGGATAAGGCCGCCGCCCCGCCCGGCCTCGGCAAGCTGCTCCGCCTCACCTCCCCAGACGGGATGGAGGTGTATGTGGGCAAGAGCATGAGGCAGAACGACTATCTCGCCTTCAAGCTATCTGCCCCCGACGACCTCTGGTTTCATGCGCGGGGGGTGCCGGGCGCACACGTGCTGGTGAAGATGCGGGGGATGCCGAACATCCCGCCGCGCACCCTGATGTACGCCGCTGGGCTGGCCGCGGGGCGCAGCCAAGCGCGGGCTAACACCGCCGCCGAGGTGATGTACACCCTTGCCCGCCACCTCCGCAAGCCGCCCGGCGCACCGCCCGGCGCGGTCACTTTCAGCCACGAAAAAAGCATCCGCGTGCCCCCCATCATCCTCGACCCTAATGCACGAACCGCGACAGGATAATCCCCACCTCGTACAGCAAAATCATGGGGATGGCGACGATGGTCTGGTTCACTGGGTCGGGGGTGGGGGTAATGATCGCGGCGGCGATGAAGGCGAGGACGAAGATGTAGCGGCGAGCCTTAATCAGTAGGCGGGTGTTGACCACGTGCAGGCGGGCGAGGATGTAGATGACAATCGGCAGCAGGAAGACGAGGCCGACCGCTAGCTCGAAGGTGGTGACAAAGCTGAGGAACTTGCTGATTTGGTACTGCCCCTGAATGCTGGGGTCGCCGAAGAAGAACAGGAAGTTAATCGCGCTAGGCAGCACGAGGAAGTAGGCGAACAGCACCCCGCCGATGAAGAAGAGGGTGACGAATGGCAGGGCGATGAACAGGCCGCGCCGCTCCGCACGGGTCAGCCCCGGCGTGACGAAGGCGAGTATCTGATACAGCACCCCCGGCATCGCAATGATGATACCGGCGATGAGCGCGACCTTGAAGTAGGTGACGAACACCTCGGTCGGCTCTAGGGCGATGAAGTTGATGGCGCGTTGGGGGGAAGTGGCGGTCGGCTTGAGCGCGAGCAGAATGCCCACCAAATCGTTGATGAACAGGAAGCTAATCACCGTGCCCAGCACGATGAAGATGCAAACCTTAATCAGCCGCGAACGCAGTTCACCCAAATGCCCGGTGATGCTCATCACCGCATCGGGGTTGGTTGCTCGCTTCGGTCTACGTCGGAATGGGTTTCGCACGCGCAAGGGTTTGCCGCTCCGCTGAAGGTAAAAGATAGGGAGTTACACATCGGCAGGATGACGGGCTAGCCCCACCCTCGCCCTCCCCGCGTGGGGGAGCAGATGCGTAACTCCCAGATGTGTGCTACGGCCAACTAGCTGGCGAGATAACGGTCAACGTAGCCGCTAATCTTGTCTACTGCCTGCTGCATGGTGGCGATATTAGCGTCCTCATCGGCAATCTTCATGTCGCCGAAGTCGGCAAAAGTATCTTCGATGCCCATCAGCAGTTCTACCATATCCAGCGAGTCCGCGCCGAGGTCAGCGAAAGAGGTGTCCGCCGTCACCTTGCTGGGGTCCTTGACCTTCAGTACGTCTACCGCGACCGCGCTGAGGAGGTTGAGGACCAGCCCGCGCCGGTCCAGACCGGCCACTTCGCTTTCACTCGCCCCCTTCTTTACCGCGATGCGCTTCATCACGAGGTCGGCGAGTGCTTCCTTGTCCAACCCGGCTACCTCCGCCTCGCTTGCGCCGTACTTGTTAATTGCAACATCACGTAGATGCTCCATCACGTTTGCCATTGCGTTTCACCTCCTTCCCGGCTGTCAGTGCAGCGGTTATCTGCTGCCCGCATTATACCATATTACAACTCAGTCTTGTCCACAATGTAGTCCACCATATCCTGTACGGTTTCCAGTTCGCGGGCATCGTCGGGGCCGATTTCGATGTCGAAGGCATGTTCGATGGCGGGGAAGACCTCATCAAACAGTTCGAGGCGGTCGGCGTTCAAGTCCTCGATCAAGCTGGAGTCGCGGCTGACGCTGCTCAACTCTACCCCCAAGTTGTCGGCCAGCAGGCGGCGCAGCTTGATATAGACTTTATCGTACATTTCATCCAAATGCGATACCCTCAACCCTCCGCCTGATATTTAGCCCGATAATCGGGCAAGTGGTTGGCGACGCTGCCCAGCACCCCGTTGATGAAGCGGCTGCTGCTGTCGCTGCCGAAGCACTTGCCCAGTTCAATCGCCTCGTTAATCGCCGCCTTGACCGGCATATCCGCCTCGTAGATTAGCTCATAAATGGCGATGCGTAGCACCGTCTTGTCCACGCGGGCCATCTGGTCCATCGGCCAGTTGGGGGCACTGAGGGCAATCACGTGGTCGAGGTCGGGGCCATGCTGCTGCACGCCCTGCACGAGGCTGACCGCGAACTGCTGGCCGCTGGTATCCAAAGCCCCCGTCTCTAGGCCGAGGAACAGTTCGCTGCACGGGGCCTTGTTGCCGTTACGCAGGTGGCTGCCGCTCTCCTCGTCGCCATCGGCGGTTAGCATCGTGACATCGAAGCCATCAGTGTTGTAGCGCATCATTATCTCGGCGGGGTCATGACCGGCGGCATCGGCCTCGAACAGGGCGACGAGGGCAATCATGCGGGCCAAGCGGCGTTGAACTATCGCAACCAAGCGCAACTCCCCTAGCTGTCCACGTCCTCGATGTAGACGTTGACCGCGGCGACTGGCATCCCCACCATCTTCTCCAATGCCTCGCTGACCTGCTTCTGCACCGTGTTGCCCACCTGCTGCATATTCGCGCCGTCGCGCACCACCACGTAGACCTCGGCGGTGACGCTGCCCTCGCGCACCTTGACCTTGACCCCATCGCCCTGCTGGGCAACGTTGCGGGACAGGTTCATCCCCCGCGCCCCATTGCCTAGCCGTGCCACCCCATCCACCCCTTGCGCGGTGAGGCTGACAATGGTGGCTAGCACTTGGGGGGCGATGCGGATAGTGCCGTGCGCCCCTTCGCCCATCTCGGTTGTCATCGTTGCTTCTTACCCTCCATGCTGGCTGCTTCTAGTTCGATACCGGCATCCGAACCCATCTCGCTCTCGCCGAAGGTGCGTAGCTGGGTACTCGCCCCGCCTCGCGCCGCCCCACTGTTGCCGAGGGTGACATCTACCGCCCCCTCCTCGTTGGTCATATGCTCTTGGATGAACACGGTGCTGATGTTGCCGTGCAGGTAGGAGGGGTTGGTGAGGATGCGTTGGTGGAACGGGATGGTGGTCTTAATGCCGGTAATCACCGTTTCGTTCAAGGCGCGACGGGTGCGGGCAATCGCCTCCTCGCGGTTTGCGCCCCACACCATGATTTTGCCAATCAGCGAGTCGTAGGCGGACGGCACCACGTATCCGGAGTAGAGGTGCGAATCCACGCGCACGCCGGGGCCGCCGGGCGGCAGGTATAGCTCGACGGTACCCGCTTCGGGCCGGAAGCCGTGCGCGGGGTCTTCGGCGTTGATGCGTACCTCGATGGCGTGTCCCAGCATTCTAACCTCTTTTTGTAGCAGCGTCAAGTGCTGACCGGCAGCGATGAGTATCTGCTGCTTGACCAAATCTAGGCCGGTAATCATCTCAGTGATGCCATGTTCCACTTGGATGCGGGGGTTGACCTCTAGGAAGTAGAACGCACCATAGCTGTCCACCAGAAACTCGAACGTACCGGCGTTGCGGTAGCCGATGGATTTCGCCCCCTTCACCGCCGCGGCGGTGATCCTATCTATCAATTCAGCTTTGAAGCTGTAGGCGGGGGCTTCCTCCAGCACCTTCTGGTGACGGCGTTGCAGCGAACAATCGCGGGTGCCGAGGTGGATGACGTGGCCGTAGTTGTCGGCCAGTATCTGTACCTCGACGTGGCGGGGCTTGATAATCAGCTTCTCTAGGTAGACATCGGCGTTGCCGAAGCCGACCAACGCTTCAGTGCGGGCAATGCCGAACACCTTGTTCAGTTCGGTCTCGTTACGCACCACCCGATTGCCCCGCCCCCCACCGCCCGCCACCGCCTTCAGCACCACCGGGTAGCCCAGTTCGCGGGCGACGCTGACGGCCTGCTCTTGATTGAGCAGCGGCTCGGCGTTGCCGGGGATGACCGGCAGGCCTACTCCCTGCATCAGCCGCCGCGCCGCGGTCTTGTCGCTCATCTGCTCGATGACTTGGGGGGTGGGGCCGATAAAGACGATGCCCACCTGTTCGCAAATCTCCGCCAGATAGCTATTCTCGCTGAGGAAGCCGCTGCCGGGGTGAATCGCGTCGCAGCCAGTGATGTGCGCGGCGGTGATAATCGCGGGGATGTTCAGGTAGCTACGCGGGGCGGGGGCGGGGCCGATGCACACCGCCTCGTCAGCAAAGCGCACCGCAAGGGTATCGTGGTCGGCCTCAGAGTAGGCTACCACGGTGCGGATGCCCAACTCGTGGGCGGCGCGGACGATGCGGAGGGCAATCTCGCCGCGATTGGCGATCAGGATTTTCTTGAACATAAGCGCAACTCGGTTCTCACGTCGGGCTTCAGCCGTCGCACGCTGTCTATCTTCGACGCGATTGATGATTCCTTGTCATGCCGCTCATCCACCTTCATCAGGGTACTGACCCGCACCGCGCCTGCGGCGAACACCGCCGCCACCATCTCCTCAATCGCGGCCAATACCTCGGCGCGTTCGCCCTCTATTATAGTCGCCATTGCGGTTAGTTGCCACTTCAGGTTGGGGTGGTGGTCCAACGCACCCAGCGCGGTGGCGACATAGTGGCCTACGCTAGCCGAGCCGCTGTTATCAAAGGGGGTGAGGCTAACCTCGGCGACTACTTTAGCCATGTTCGCCCTCAATTTCCGCTTTAGGCTTTTGGACTTTAGGTTTGGCGGACCGCTTCTTGGGTGGGGAGGGCC
>JBBSEE010000213.1:0-5555 GCA_038239995.1 Chloroflexia bacterium
AGCCCGGCTATTTTGAGGAGAAATACGCACAGGCCCAGCGTTCGCTCGATGATGCGGTCAGCACGCAGCAGAAGGCCGCCGCCAGCTACAACGATGCGCTCGTGCAGCAGCGTAACAGCGTCGCCGCCGCCCAAGCCAGCCTCGACGATGCGAAGAAGCAACTCGATAATCTGCTCCACCCCGCCACCCACGATGCCGACCTCGCCGCCGCCCAAGCCTCAGTCGCCTCGGCCCAAGCCAGCTACGACAAGCTGGTCAACGGCAGCACCGCGCTGGACATTCAGCAGGCTCAGGACGCAGTCACGCAGTCGCAGGCCAGCCTCGACAAGCTGCTTGCCCCCCCCACCGCCTCGGACATTGCCGCCGCGCAATCATCAGTGGTGCAGGCCCAAGCCAACCTCGACAAGATGCTGACCGGCCCGACTAGCGACGACCTAACTCAAGCCCAAGCCAGCGTAGACCAAGCGCAAGCTACCCTCAACGACCTCAAGACCGGCCCCAACGCTCAGGACATTAGCATTGCGATGGCGAGTGTAGAGCAGGCCCAAGCCAACCTCAATCTCAACAAGCTGAAGCTGGCAAGCGCGGTGATTACCGCCCCCTTCAGCGGGGTAATTAACACGGTGAATATCGTGCCCGGCCAAACCATCGGTAGCGGCAACACCGCTGCCCTCGAACTGGTAGACGACGGCAGCTTCCACGTTGACCTCAATATCGGCGAGGCGGATATTTCGCATATCGCAGTGGGCAACGATGTCAACCTCACCTTCGATGCGGTGCCCGACCTCACGGTCAAGGGCAAAGTCACCTTTGTGGCGACCAAGAGTACGGTAACATCCAACGTGGTCACATACCTGACCACCGTCACGATTGACAAGCAGAGCGCGGCTAACATCCGCGCAGGGATGACTGCTAACGCCTCGGTCATCTACGAGTCGCACCCCAACGCCCTGCTGGTACCTAACCGTGCAGTTCGTACTGTGGGCACCGGCGCGAACGCCCAGAAGATCGTCAGCGTGCGTAGCGGTGGGGTCAACCACGATGTCACCGTCACCACCGGCCTCGCCGACAGCACCCACACGGAGATTACCAAGGTCCTGAGCGGCGACTTGCAAGAGGGCGACACCGTGGTGCTGAACGCGATTGCCACCCGCAGCACCACTGGCGGCGGGGGGCTAGGCGGCGGGGGCGGCGCGGTGTTCGGCGGCGGACGTTAAGATGGGGGGTTTCTTTGATGAACCAGCGAACAGTTATCGAAGCGAATAATCTGGTCAAAACCTACCAGATGGGCGACGTGCGGGTCAACGCCCTGCGCGGGGTCAGCTTCACGATCCAAGCGGGCGAGATGATTGCCATCATGGGGCCGTCGGGCAGCGGCAAATCTACGCTGATGAACCTGCTCGGCTGCCTCGATGTGCCCACCAGCGGGGTGTACAAGCTGGACGGCATAGATGTGGGCAAGCAGAGCAGCAGCGCACTGGCGGGGATACGCAGCCGCAAGATTGGCTTCGTCTTCCAGCAGTTCAACCTGCTGGCCCGCACCTCGGCGTTGGAGAATGTGGAGTTGCCGATGACCTACGCGGGGATGGGCAGCAACAAGCAGCGACACGACCGCGCCGTGCAGGTGCTGAACGCGGTGGGGCTGGGCGACCGAATGCACCATAAGCCGTCCGAACTGAGCGGGGGGCAGCAGCAGCGGGTGGCGATTGCCCGCGCCCTCGTCAACAATCCCACCATCCTATTGGCCGACGAGCCGACCGGCAACCTCGACAGCCGCTCCTCGGAGGAGATTATGGCGATATTCCAGCAGCTTAATCGGCAGCAGGGCATTACCGTCATCTTCGTCACCCACGAGCCGGACATCGCCGCCCACACCCGCCGCATCCTGCGTATCCGCGACGGCCTGCTGGCAAGCGACGAGCCGGTGGTCAACTCGGTAATTATCGGGGCGCAACCTGCCCCCACCATCCCCGACCATGCCCCAGCGGAGCGTCCGCTGGTGACAGTAGGCGCATTACGGAGGTAGTTCAATGGGTTTGCTACAGAGTACCCGCATTGCCATCAAGAGCCTCGCCGCCAACAAGCTGCGGGCGATATTGACCATGCTCGGCATCATCATCGGGGTGGCCGCAGTCATCGCCCTACTGGCGTTGGGCAACGGCACCACTAATAGCATCACCTCGCAATTGCAAGCGAACGGCACCAACCTGCTGACCGTGAGTGGCGGGTCGGGCGGGGGCGGGTTTGGGCCAGCACGAGGCGGACAGGGCAGTGCCCAGACCCTTACCTATGAGGACTCCATCGCCCTTGCCGACCCCGTTAACGTACCTGATGCTACCTCCGCAGTGCCGGAGTTGACCAGCTTTGGGCAAATAGTGTATCAGGGCCAGAACAACAATTATCGCATCAGCGCAACCACCTCCGACTATGGAGTCATCCACAATGTGAACACCACTGAGGGGGCATGGTTCGACCAGACCGCCATCAATGCCTCGCAGAACGTGGCGGTCCTCGGTCCCAGCGTCGTCACCGACCTGTTCAACGGCGACGACCCGATTGGTAAGTCCATCCTCATCAATCGCCTCAGCTTCAAAGTGGTGGGCGTGCTAGAGACTAAGGGGGGCAACGGTTTCGGCAGCACCGACAATCAGGTGTTCATCCCCATTACCACTGGCTTCAATAAGCTGTTCGGCAAGCGGGCGGCGGCGGGGGTGAACGGCCATAGCGTCTCCTCCATCACCCTACAAGCGGCGGACTCGAACAGCACCGACAAAGTGCAAAATGAGGCCACCGACCTGCTGCGCCTGCGGCACAAGATTACCACCCAAGATGACTTCAGCATCATCAGCCAGAACGCGCTGCTGGGGACGTTGACAGGGATATTGGGGGCGATTACCGGCTTCCTCGGCGCGATTGCCTTCATCTCTCTGCTGGTGGGTGGCATCGGCATCATGAACATCATGCTGGTCAGCGTCACTGAGCGCACCCGCGAAATCGGCATCCGCAAGGCGGTGGGGGCAACCGAAGGCAACATCCTGCTCCAATTCCTCGTCGAGGCGGTGGTGGTCAGCGTCACTGGCGGGGTGCTGGGCATCCTGTTTGTGGCGTTGATTAGTTACGCGGTCAGCACGCTAGGGGGGCGGTTCGCCCTGTTCGGCGGCGCGACTATCAGTGCCCAGATTAGCCTCAGCGCAGTGCTGTTGGCGGTGGGCTTCAGCATTGCTATCGGCCTGTTCTTCGGCATCTACCCCGCCCGTCGCGCCGCGCGACTGAACCCGATTGACGCGCTGCGGTACGAGTAGGTTTGAGGTTTGAGTTGGGATTTACGTAGTTGGGTGGTATCCACCGCGATTTCCGTAAGGAGAGGCTAGCACTCAGCCATCGCGTTCTACCCAACCCCTATCATGAAAGGACATCTAACATGGACAACAACAGCAACAACAACCCCACCCCCGCGGAGCAACCCGCCCGCGTGTATAGTGATGCGCCGATTACGCCGCTTGCGCCGGTCGAACAGCCGACCGTGTTGTACAGCGACATGGCCCTGCCGCCAGTGGAGCAGGTGGTCGCCCCCAAGCGCGGCGGCATCAACGTGGCGACTTTCATTGTCAGCCTGCTGGTGGTGGCCGCCGCCGCCGGGTTCGGCGGTTGGTTCATCGGCAACAACAACGCATACGCGGCGGCGCAGAGCGACTTCCGCACCAATCCACAGACTTTCATCCAAAGTGCCTGCTCCGGTGGGGGTTGTAGCGGCTTCGGCGCGTTCGGTGGGGGCGGCGCAGGCGGCGCAGGCGGCACGGGCGGTACTGGTACGAACGGCGGCAATACCGGCGGCACCGGCGGCACCGGCACTCGTCGCTTCGCTGGCGGCGGTGGCACTGCCGGTAAGATTACCGCCATCAACGGCAACACCGTCACGGTGGAGACCACTGAGAAGTCCGTCACCGTCAATTTGAGCGGCAGCACCACTGTCACCAAGGTGGACAAGGGTGCAACCAGCGACCTGAAGGTGGGCGACCGCATCACTGTCATCGGCGCGGCCAACGGCGACGCGATTGACGCGGCCAACATCATCGTCGGCAACATCACCGGCATCTTCGGCGGGCGCGGCCTCGGCGGCGCGGGTGGCGCACCCAGCGGCACCCCCGGCACCAATCCGTGAGAATTAAGCAGGTAGGAGGTAGAATCTAGAATCATCTAGGGCAACCGAATCACATCGGTAGGGGCGGGCGGCGGCCCGCCCTGTTCTATTTATCTGTTCGCCCTATCTGATGACCTTTTTCTAACAGCTTTCAAACGAACGCCCCATGTTCGTGGCGCAGGGGTTGTGGTATAATCACAAGGTTAACATTTAGGCAAGTCTATAGCAGAAGGATATTTAGATATGCATCTATTTGCCCCCGCCGGGAGACCCAGTTTTGTGAGCGGCAATGGCAGCGGCCCTGCTGCCCCGCCGCCAGAGCCAGAGGAAGATAAGCCCAAGTCGGCCCGCGAGTGGTTGGGCCAGCTAGGTAAGAACGCGAAGACCACGTGGGCGGGCGTGCCGCAGGCGGTCGGGCTGGTGTGGCAGGCCCATCGCGGCTACACCATCACCATGGCGGTGATTTCGATTGTGTTCGGCTTCATCCCCACCGCGACCGCCTACATCAGCAAGCTGCTGGTGGATGCGGTGGTGTCTGCCGTGCAGCACGGCGGGGTGGACGAGAGCGTGAACACGGTGATATGGCTAGTCGCAGTGCAGTTCGGGGTGCTGGTCAGTTCCGCCCTGTTGCAGACCATCCGCGACATCAATCAGCAGGCCTTGCAGGAGCTAACTGCCAACCGCGTGCAACTGATGCTGATGCAGCACGCCAATCGGCTGGACCTCAGCTTCTTTGAGAACCCCAAGTTCTACGATACGCTGCAGCAGGCGCAGCAGCAGGCCACCTTCCGCCCCCTCGCGATGGTGCAGCAACTGTTCGGGCTGATGCGCTCGCTCGTCACCTTCCTCAGCATGATTATCCTCATCGTGCGGCTAGGCTGGATTGTGGCAATCGTCGCTCTGCTCGCCCCCATCCCCAGCTTCATTGCCAGTTCGCGCTACGGCTGGCAGGGGTTTATGCTCTCGCGCCGCCAGTCGCCGGAACGCCGCAAGATGGGCTATTACCTCAATCTGCTGACTATGGACACCTACAACAAGGAAATCAAGCTGTTCGGCCTCGGCGAACACTTCATCGAACGCTGGCGGCAGATTGCCAACCGCTTCTACAAGGAGAACCGTAGCCTCGTGCGTCGCCGCTACCTGATGGCCTTCGCGTGGGGCAGCCTCAGCACGATTGTCACCAGCGGCACGTATCTCTACGTCGCCCTCCAAGCGGTGGTGGGGCGACTGACGCTGGGCGACCTGACCCTCTACACCCAAGCGGTGAGCGGGGTGCAGTCCAGCTTCCAGAGCATCCTCGATGGCGTGTCGGGGATGTACGAAAACAGCCTCTACCTCAGCAACCTGTTCGACTTCCTCGACTATACCCCGCAGGTGCAATCGCCACCCAACCCGATTAAGCTGACCAAACCGC